>CAMEUL010000128.1 GCA_945938205.1 uncultured Traorella sp.
ATAAACCAGAATGCAATAATGCCTACGATGGCTACCAAGAATCCCCAGTTGAACAGAGACGGTATTCCTTCAAACACTTTCCCCAGAACCGCACTGTCCGGGAAATCAATAGTACGGGCATTCGTTGCCAGATCAATTGGAAGGAAGGCTCTTGTAAACCAGCTGGTGGCATACAGGCCCACATAATTCATCATAATACAAATAACAACTTCATTGATGCCTCGTACTGCTTTCAAGATGCCTGGTACAAATCCCCATAAAGCTCCTGCCAATGCGCCTGCCATCAAGCAGACGATCGGATGAATAATAGGAGGAAGATCCACCATCAGGGCTACAGCGGCAGCAGCAGTTCCACCTGCCAAGATCTGTCCTTCACCACCGATATTGAAAAGTCCCGTACGATAAGCAAACCCAACAGATAACCCTGTCAGTGTAATAGGAACAGCATACTTTAACCAGTTCAGTGTATTAACCAATGTTACTGGTTCGTTCGGACGAAGAATATTGAATCCACTCACACTCTTAATGATAGCAGCCAAAAGATTGAGAGGATTTCTTCCTGCCAGTATGACAATCAAAAAGGCAAACAGGAATCCGACACCGACCGCAATCAGCGATATTTTTAATTGACTATGTTTTTTCATACTACAGCCTCCACTTTCTTAATGGATCCTGCCATCATAAGTCCAAGTTCATTTTCATCGGTATCCTTACGATATACAAGTCCGCTAAGTTCTCCATCATGCATGACGGCAATGCGATCTGACAGGTTCAGGATTTCATCCAGTTCAAAAGAAACCAAGAGCACGGCTTTTCCTTTATCTCTTTCCTGAACAATTCTCTTATGGATATATTCAATCGCTCCAACATCCAAACCACGTGTTGGCTGTACAACAAGTAACAGATCACTGGAACGGTCAATTTCACGTGCAATGATTGCTTTTTGCTGGTTTCCTCCAGACATGCTTCGAGTCAATGAATCTTTTCCAGAACCGCTTCGAACATCAAACTGTTCAATTAGCTTATCTGCATATTCATCAATGACTTTTGGCTGTAAAATACCATGTTTTGAAAAAGGTACTTTATCATAACAATGAATTACAAAATTCTCTTTCAAAAGGAAATCCAGTACCAATCCATGTTTATGTCTATCTTCAGGAACATGCGACATTCCTGAATCAAGACGTTTTTTAATTGGCATTTTAAGAATATCTGCTCCCTTTAAAAGTGCTTCACCACTTTCTGCTTTGCAAAGTCCTGTCAGAGCATGAACAAGTTCTGTCTGTCCATTTCCATCAATCCCTGCAATTCCCACAATTTCACCTGCACGAACATTTAAACTGAAGTTTTTCACTGCAGGCAACCCTTTGAAATCCTTCACACACAAATTCTTGATTTCAAGGATGTTTTCTTTTGGTTGTGCCTCTGCCTTTTCAACAGAAAAGTTAACATCACGACCAACCATCATTTTTGCCATTTCCTGTTCAGTGGTATTTTTCACATCCACAGTACCGATATATTTTCCTTTTCTGAGCACCGTACATTCATCCGCAGCTTCTTTGATTTCCTTCAGTTTATGTGTAATCAGAAGAATGGTCTTCCCTTCCTTCACCAAATTACGCATGATCTTCATGAGTTCATGAATTTCCTGAGGTGTCAGTACCGCTGTTGGTTCATCGAAAATGAGTATGTCTGCATTACGGTACAGCATCTTTAGAATTTCAACACGCTGTTGCATCCCTACAGAAATATCACAGATTTTTGCATTCGGATCGACATTCAATCCATATAATTCACTAATTTCTTTTACTTTTTTAGCGGCGCTTTTTAAATCGACCATGCCGTTTTTGGTTGGCTCCATTCCCAGAATAATATTCTCTGTAACCGTAAAACTTTCAATCAATTTAAAATGCTGATGTACCATCCCTATTCCTAGTTCATTTGCGACATTTGGGCTTGATACGACGACTTCTTTACCTCGCACTTTGATTGTTCCGCTTGTTGGCTGATAAAGGCCAAACAGAATGGACATAAGCGTTGATTTTCCGGCACCATTTTCACCTAAAAGAGCATGAACTGTATTTTCCTTGATTTTCAAGGTGATATTATCGTTCGCTCGGTTAGTTCGTACACCGATAAAGTCTTTTGTTATGTTAAGCATTTCTATTGCATACGTCATTGAAAAGACCTCCTTTTAATGAAAATATTATATCATTGAAAGCGTTTCAATACTAGGCAAAAATAAAAAAAGGAGCCATTTCTGGCTCCATTCATCATAGATTTATTTTGCTTCGTATGTTTCAGTAACTGTTACTTTTCCTTCTTTGATAGCATTGTAAGCTTCATCAACTGCCTTTTTAACATCTTCTGGCATTGAAGGGTTGTTTTCAGGAATTCCAACTCCGCCTTCAGCTAATGAATAACGAACAACTCCACCTTTGAAAGTACCTTCAGCGATAGCTTTTGCAGCATTGTAAGCAGCAACGTCTACACGTTTCAGCATAGAAGTCAATACAGCAGACTGAGTTCCGTCACCATATTTTCCGTATTCGTACTGGTCAGTATCTACACCAATTACCCATACGTCTTCTCCAGCATCTCTACGTGAAGCAGCTTCGTTGATAGCACCCATTCCGCTTCCTCCAGCTGCATGGTAGATTACATAAGCACCATTGTCATACTGTTTAGCAGCAGCAGTTTTTCCTTTTTCCTGAGAAGAGAAATCATTAACATTATCATATAAAATCTTCATATCAGGATCTACAGAATAAACACCCTGCTGATATCCAGCCCAGAACTTGTTCATTGTTTCAGATTCCATACCGATGATCATACCAACAGTATCTTTTCCAGCTTTCTTAGCCATAGAAGCAGCAGCAACACCTACAAGGTAAGAACCTTCGTGTTCATTGAAGACAGCCTGCTGTACGTTTGGATATTTTTCTGGATCGATGGAATCAACGTCAATGATCAACATTTTCTGATCAGGATACTGATCAGCTGTTTCAGTGATAGCTTTTTCAAACAAGAATCCTGCAGCAACGATCAGATCTTTTCCAGCAAATCCAGTCAAGTTAGGTACATAATCAGATTCTTTTTCAGAAATAACATAAGAGTAATCAGTACCTTCAGTAAATCCTGCTTCTTCACAGTACTTCTTCAAACCTTCCCAGCTAGTCTGGTTGAATGAACGGTCGTTAATTCCTCCTGTGTCAGTAACGAAACCATAAGTTTTTGTTTCAGTTGGTTCACCACCCTGGTTTCCACCGCTACATGCAACTAATCCAACTGTCATTGCAGCAGCTAAAGCAACTTTTAATAACTTTTTCATTTTGTCCTCCTATAAAAGTTTCCTTTCTAAAGAAATAATAATCTTTTTTATGATACTTGTCAATCAATTTAAGCGCTTCCATTCAATCTCGCCTCTCTTGTACAAAATTAAAAATAGGACTTTCGTCCTATACGATCAATGTATGAATTGCTCCTTCTTCTACAGCCATTTTCTGAAGTCTAGCTACTTCCTCATCTGAAGCAATCACGCGTCCCATTTTATCCAATGCTTCCTCGCGGACACCAAAAGGACGATACTTAAGCAGTTTATAATCGCAGTGATCCTGAATGATTCTTGCGACATTTCTGACCGTTTCCTCATTTTCTTCCGGATATTTCGGTAGAATAACCGTTCTGACTTCTTGCAGTTTTCCTTTTTCCAATAAATAATGAAGATTCTTTATGACCCGGTCATTGGAATGATCACAAAGCGCTTCATGGAAAATTGGGTCATAGGCTTTCACATCCAGCATGACACCATCACACACTTTTAAAAGTTCCTCATGCCTTGAAAAATCAATAGAACCATTCGAATCAATCAGGCAAGTCAATCCCATTTTTTGTACTTCTGTAAACAGTTCTTTAAGAAAAGCAGCATGAAGCATACATTCTCCACCACTGACCGTAATACCACGAATAAAGTTTTTCAATGGTTGAAGTTTTTCAAGAATATCTTCTACTTCCATTTCCACCACTTTCGGTGAAGCCATATGCCGACAAGTCTTGATGCAAGTATCACAGTTCACGCATTTATTTTGATCCCATACCACTTTATCTCCCTGAAATTCTAAAGCTTGTACAGGACATGTGGCTACACAATCGCCGCAATTCACACATCGATGAATCGTTTCCGGATTGTGACAGTACCAGCATTTAAAGGAACAGCCCTGAAAAAAGATACTTGTTCGATTTCCAGGGCCATCTACATTTGAAAAAGGTATAATTTTATTTACAGGTGCTTTCATGAACTCTCCTGTCAAGAGCATTCGAACAGTCTCTTGCTCCCTTTCCAAAGATACTAACATTGTTCAGGGACTGTTCATGTGCATCCAATTTCGCCAATTCACTCTTCTTGACAAGATATCCAGTGACACGCACCACATCATTGCTAGCCAAATAACCGGAATAATAGCGCATACCGCTGGCCAGAGCACCCTTGATGATATCGACAAGTGCCATTGGTGTTTTCAGCCATGTTTCTTCATATTTAAAGATATCGCCAATTCCTGTTGGGAAATACTTGTGGAATCGTGTGGAATGTGCAATCTGTTCATACATTTCAGGTTCACATCCAACAGGAATACGACAACCTGGTGAGTTTTCACGACCATCGCTGTCAAGTCCAACCTGAGCATGA
>CAMEUL010000129.1 GCA_945938205.1 uncultured Traorella sp.
AACAAGAATAACCGCAACACCCATACCAATGGCATTATTCAGTGTTGTAGAAATGGCTAATGCCGAACACAATCCAAGATATAATCCGAAGATTGGGTTTTCATTAATGAAACCCGCTTTAAAGTTTTCCAATCGTTTCATCATGGTCCCCCTTCTAATAATTTGCCTTATGGTATTCTACAACTTCCTGAATACCTTTAACGACTGCACTTGAAGAAACAGTCGCACCACTCAAATGGTTCATAGAATTCTGCATCGCTGACACGGGTACCGAATCCCTGAGTATCCTGATTCTGCGTTACCTTGTATCCTGCGAAATTGTTGGACTCATCAATAGCAATCAGATAAATAAGTTTATCTTTGAATCCCTGAACTGTTACCTTATATACAACGCCGTTTCCTTTGGCTTCATAAATATTGGTAATATAGTCACAAGAACCTTTCACAGAGACTTCTTCAAAGTTACCGTTTGGAAAGATTTCTTGAAGACTTGCTTTTACTTCTTTTAATGCATTTTCAGTAATGATGGGTGCTGTCACGGAATTGACAGCTGCAAGAGCCCCACCAGCCACAGCTGAAATAACAGCCAGGAAAAGTGTTAATGTCAATATTTTTTTCATAATCACACCCCCTACTGTTCTAAGGCAGTCATTACCGCCTTTAATACAGAAGAACTAGAAATAGTAGCACCACTAAGAGCTTCCACTTCAAGATCTTCAAGTGTCAGTCCAACAAATTGCTCTCTGAAATCAGCATCTGTAATTCTATCCCCGATGTATTCCGTATCCATTGCCTTAACAACTTTCACGCTGACAACAGCACTGTCTTTCACTGTGATTTCTAATTCATTTGGTTCTCCGTCATGATCCATAACAGCATAACCTTCACAGCTGATGGCATAAGTAATAGATCCATCTCCATTATCTGTAGAACCATTCACAGTAGCTTTAAAATCTTGAACAAATTTAGAATCTTTATTTACCGTTACAGGTTTTGGTTCTGGTTTAGGTTCTGGTTTTTTAGCTGGTTCAACAGCATGAATTGCTAATACACCGGATCCAAGTCCAAGTACAGCCACACATGCAAATGTGATCAGCGATGTCTTTAAACCTTTGATCTGTTCACAGTCACAAACTCTTTCGATCATTGGAGAGCATGCATTCATGATCAGGATGGAATATAATACACCTTCAGGAAGGTTGGCTTTTACACGAATCAGTACAGTAAGAATTGCACAGCCGAGTGCATAAATTACTCGTCCGGCAGCACTGGTTGGTGTTGTTACAGGGTCGGTTGCCATAAATACAGCACCGAAGAACAATCCTCCTGTCAGGATATGATATACAGGATACCACATTCCCATGCCTTTATAGAGAGCCATTACGCTTGTCAGTACAAAGACACTTCCAATATAGACAACAGGAACTCGCCAGTCGATTACTTTACGGATAGCCAGAACGACACCCACGATCAGAATCAATAATGCACTGGTTTCACCAAGAGCTCCCGGATAGAAACCAAACAGAAGATTTTGCAGCCCACCTACAGAGTCAAGCAGAGCACTTACCATGGAAGCATCTGTAACGCACCATGAATAAGTAGATGCCATCACCGTTGTAGGCGTTGCACTTGTAACGATATCAGCAGTGGTCAGACCTGTAAAGGCTGCGAAAATCACTGCACGTCCAACGGCAGCCGGATTGAAGATATTCTGACCGAATCCTCCAAATACCAGTTTACCGAATAAAATACATAATACAGCAGAGATGGCTACCGCATACCAGTGAATACTGATTGGCATCATCAGTGCTAAAATCACACCTGTAATCCAAGGAAAGGATCCCGTAAGATATGAAATCACATTTTTCTTGTTTGCAAGTGCCCATACTACTTCTGTCAATACACAGCTTCCCACAGATACCGCCATGATGATCAAAGCCTGCATCAGATAAGGAGTGCCAAAGTGAGTTGCATAGTAGTACAGTGAAAATGCATAAACAACCAGAAGTCCCAACAGCAGTTCAAGCATAATTCTCTTGGTAGAGAGCGCACTGCGGTAGTTAGGAGCTGGACTATAATTAAATTTCATTTCACTTCCCCCTATTTCTTCGCATTTGCCATCATATAGGCACGTTTTGCACGACGAACGTTTTCCGTAACGGCAATCTTGCTAGGACAAACATACGTACACATACCGCATTCAATACATTTATCCACACGAAGCTTGCCAAGACGTTCGTTGTCTTTCAGTTTTGCTGCCTGATTGATACGTACCGGCTGCAGACCACTTGGACAATGATCAGAGCAGCTTCCGCATCTCAGACAAGCCACTTCATCGATCGCCTGTTTCTTTAATACAGTTAATGCGTTATTCTGTCTTTCAACACTTACCGCATCTGTTGTGACAGTACCACCCATCATTGGTCCACCAAAGCAGACAACCATATCTTCTCCGGTATAACCGCCACAGGCTTCCACAACTTCATGGAAACTTGTTCCAACCGGTACTTCCACATTTTTAGGTTCTTTCACGCCATCACCGCTAACAGTCAGCATACGACTTACGATTGGTTCTCCTGTAGTCATTGCTTTTCCAAACATATAAGCGGTTGTAGCATTGTTGACAACACAACCAACTTCTGCTGGTAATTTGTCATAACGCTTTTTCGTTAATTCATAAACCAGTGTTCTTTCCCATCCCATTGGATAAACATCCGGAACACTTACACAACGGATATCTTTTTCCCCATTCAGTTTTTCATTGACAAACTGAATCAGTTCAGGATGAGATTTCTTGATGGCAATAAGAACTTCTTTAGGTTCACACATTTTCTGCATGGCCTTGATTCCAAGAAGCATCTCATCAAAATGAAGTTCAACCGTTTTATAATCACTTGTAATATAAGGTTCACATTCAACGGCATTGATGATCAGTTTTTCGACATCTTTTGCAAATTTATACTTCACATAAGATGGAAAACCTGCCCCTCCACATCCAATGATTCCTGCATTCATCATGAAATCCACCAATTCTTCCTTGCTGGCTTTTTCATAATCAATTGTTGGATTGCTTTCCTTAGTGAATTTTCCATCACTTGCAATCACAACATGTTTCACCTTTTTCAAGCTTTGATGAAGCTGATCTTCAATCGCTTCAACTTTTCCACTGACGCTTGAAAAAACTGGGATTACAAAACGACTGCTGAACTGGGCAATCTTAGTCCCTACTTTAACTTCATCTCCGACATTCACCAGAATTTCCGGATTTGTATCAGCTCCCGCAAATAAAGGAATCGATACTTTTGACGGATTCAGGGAAACGACTTCTCCATGTTCTGTCAAGTCTTTATGCCCATTCAAATGAGTGCGCATAGGTCCTTTAAACAAAGACATTTCTTCACCTTCCTCTTTCTTTTTTTATCGTTCAATCGATATCTTCAATATTATAGCACAGATTTATTTCTTTTCACTACCATTTTTTACATTGTCATTTCATTCTTTGTTCGTTATAATAATTTCATGAACAAAATTAAAAAAACAGCAGCCTTACTGATGTGTTTTCTGCTCGTAGGCTGCTCGCCAAAAGAAAAAAAAACTTTCAGGCATCAACCTTGACAGCTGGCTTTGATACAGTCATTACACTCCAATTGTATGCCGACAGTCAAGAAGCATTCAATGAAGAATTTCAAAAAGTTGAAAATCTGTTTTATTATTATCATACTCTTTTTGATAAATATCATCTTTATGAAAAAAACAATATCAAAACGATCAACGATGCTGCCGGAAAACAACCTGTTCAAGTAGATCAGGAACTGATCGATCTTTTACTGATAGCAAAAAAATACAGTGAACTGTCCAATCATCAATTTGATGTGACACTGGGCCCTGTTCTTGAATTGTGGCATGACGTACGTGAAAAGGCTGAAAATCAAGAACCTTATGCTTTGCCATCCTCTTTTGAATTACAAAAAGCAAGCCTATGCACGGGATGGGATAAAGTAGACATCGATGACGATAACAATACCGTTTATCTGAATACACCTTGTGCATCTTTAGATGTCGGAGCCATTGCGAAAGGATATGCTACTCAGAAAGTGAAAGACATGCTTATTCAAGATGGCTACACGAACGGCTTTATCAACGCCGGAGGAAATGTTCAGATTTTAGGCAGCAAGATCAATGGAGATCCTTGGAAAACAGGCATTCAGTCCCCGGATCCAACAAAGCAGGGACATTCGATCCTTCAATTCGAATTGAAAGATGCGACGGCTTTTGTTACCAGTGGTGATTATCAGCGTTATTTTATTCACAACGATCAAATCATACATCATATCATTGATCCAGATACCCTCTATCCTGCACGTCATGCGAAAAGTGTCACCATCTTATGTGAGGATGGCACAATTGCTGACATTCTCTCAACCACGCTCTATACAATGACTTATCAAGAAGGCAAAGACTTCATCAATCAATTGAACATGGAGATTCAGGTTATTTGGATTTATGACAAAACAGATGAAATTGAAAATGAAGACTATATTGAAAAAGAAGGATTCTACATTCTTTCCACAAAAGATCTTCAATAAAAAAAGGGGCTGTAAAGAAACCTAAAGAATAATTTAGGAAGCTTACAGCCTTTT
>CAMEUL010000130.1 GCA_945938205.1 uncultured Traorella sp.
TTGATGCTGGCAAAACAGGTCAGCAAGCAGATGGCCCAGGAAATGTTTGAAATACTTGAAGAAAAGCAAAGAGAAGAAGCATGATCTTCTCTTTTTTTCATAGAATGAAGTGGAGAGTGAACATGGAAAATGCACTGAAATTTGAAACGAATCCGTATCATAACTTTGTATGTAAAGAAAGAAAGCATCTGGAACTTTCGGGTGTAAAAAATGTGGAAAGATTTGATGAACATGAATTCATTCTGGAAACAGCACTGGGTTTTATGGTGGTAAAAGGAAGTGAACTGTCTTTAAACAAATTGGATACGGAACATGGGGATGTAATCATCAAAGGCAATATTGATGCCATTGAATACACCAGCTCACAAAGAAACAAAGAATCAATGTTTACACGCTTATTTAAATGAATCTCGTTGAACAGATCCTGGCACTGCTCTACCATTTTCTGATGGGACAGGTGTTTGCCCTGCTGTTCTCTTTTCTTTCTCTTTTAACTATGTCCTTTAAAGCTTGGAGCCGGACATTTCTTTATCTGATCTTTTCATTAAGTTTTACCTTTTTCTTTTATATGGGTCTATTTTATATCAATGGCGGAATGCTTCATTTTTATCTATTTGTGGTCTTTTTTGGTTCATTATGTCTTTATTACCGATTCTTTTATATGCTGCTATTACCTATTTTTATCTATGTGAAAAAACTGTTTCGACCTATCCGAAAAAAACTGCAATTTGCGAAAATGAAAATTTGTGGTATAATAATTCTGCTTAAGGGAAAGATAAGGAGGTTGAAACGTAAGAATGAGCAAAGAGAAAACTCAGAAAAAGAGACTCAAAAAGATCAGTTATCATTTGAAAAGTCTTCTGCTGCTTAGCCTTTCCGCTCTGTGTATCTACAGTGTCACTCATGAAGTGATTACATATATGGATATCAGAAAGAAGATGTCAGAAGAACAGGCAATTGCCAATCAGATCAAAACTGAAACAGAAGCCTTGATCAAACAGAAAGAGATGCTTCAAGACCCAAATTATGCGATTAACTATGCACGCGGAAAACTTCTGATCTCTCAGAATGGTGAACAGATTTTCTCGTTGGATGACAGTAAATAGTCCCAATATTATGGGACTTTTTTGTTGGTCAGGAAATGAACAGTTGAGAATAGAAATATAAGATATAATGAGAGTGAGGTGAATATAAATGCATAAAATAATTTTTTTGGATGTTGATGGAACTTTGATCAATTATGAAGCAAAACTTCCGGAAAGTGCTGCTCAGGCAGTCAATGAAGCCAGAAAAAACGGACATAGAGTTTATCTCTGTACGGGATGTTCCAAAGCAGAGATCCTTCAGAGAAATCTTTGTGAGACAGATGGATTGATCGGAGGCAATGGTGCCTATGTAGAAGATCATGAACAGGTTATCTTGCATCAGGGCTTGTCCAAAGAAGAAGTGAAACACATTGTTGACTGGTGCAATGATCGACATCTGGGATTCTACCTGGAAGCCAACAGCGGTATGTACTGCAACGATTATATGCTGGAACAGGGTCCAGAAACAATGATCAAATATGCTCAGGGAAAAGGTGCCGATCTTTCCATGGCTAAGGAAATTGCAGAAGCGTTTGTGAATGGTTTTATTCATGTGACAGGCAAAGATCTGTATCGCGAGGATGTCAATAAGATCAGCTTTATTTTAAGTGATTATCAGGATCATTTGGATTCCAAAGAAGAATTTGTAGGATTGGAAGCCAATACCTGGGGTGGTAAAGGAGAAACAGCGTTGTTTGGTGATTTAGGTCCATCCGGAATTACCAAGAAACATGCTATTGAAGTACTTTTGGAATATCTCCATGCCGATAGAAAAGATACGATTGCATTTGGCGATGCGAAGATCGATATTGAAATGCTGGATTACTGTGAAATAGGGGTTGCGATGGGTAATGGTGGACCTGAAATCAAAGCAATGGCAGACATGATCACCGATGATGTCGATGAAGATGGTCTCTATCATGCCTTCCAAAAATTGAATCTCATCTAAAAAAAGGATTGATCAATCCTTTTTTTTGAAATAATGGGTTCTATGATAGTGAAGATACATCTTACGGGTTTCGCTGAGATAAGTATCCTCCAGCATGAAATCTTTGGATAGTGAATACCTGGCAGGATCGATTTCTTCAGAAATCAGAAGCTGTCCTTTGTCATTAAAGGCAATATAGCCCTGATCAAACAGGTAGTCATGATTGCGGCATAATAGAAGTCCATTCTGACTGTCCATGGCTTCTACAAGATATCCACAGTCTCGAAAAGGCTTGATGTGAGAAGCAATCAGCATATGAGGCAAGTCAATATTACATAGCACACAGCGATGACGAAATTCATTAAACAGACAGTCTTTAAAGAATGCCTGCAGTTCCTTGGAACATTCACGATCCTGAGGAATGCCTCTTTGCGAATAGATTTTTTTCATTTGATGATAACGTGGAAAAGAAATCACCGGTTTATCTTCATTTTTGAAAATGAGTTTCACTGAATGATAAAGTTCATGAGTGTAAAGGGTTTTTAAAGCATAGGAGCAATTATATCCCTTTTTCACATCCTCTAAGATCCATTGACAGATATTCAGATATTTCTCATCGATTTTTGAGTGAGAAAGCAATATAGAATTTCTTAACAGATAATGCATAAGAGGATCTAGAAGATGAAAAGGTAAATCTTTATGAAGATCGATAGTATTCAGAATTCTTTTGTCTTGAAGCAGGGCTTCAAATAAGGAATAAGCTTCCAGCTCACTATTGGAATGACTTCTGGCATATACATAAAAAGGCTGTGAAAGGTCAAAAGTATTTCCATAGCTGATCAAATTATGGGAATTTAAAAGAAAGCGGAATCCTTCCATGCATTCCTTATCAGTGCACTGAATATTCATGTCAGATGCCAGCCGCTGGAAGGATTCATAGAATCTGTTTTCATCGGCTTCCATCATTTCCATCTTATCAAGAACTTGTAGAAATTTCTTAAATGTCGTTTTTTCCATAGTACCTCTACTCCATATTATAATAAAAATAGAAAAAGAATTAAAGTCTTCCTGAATATGACAACATTCGACAAGTCAAAAGTCCTACAATGTGGCTATTGAAGGAGGGATTTCTATGAAAGGACCCGGAATTAAAGATTACTTAAATGTATTGGAATCAAAAAAACAGGAAGCAAGAGAAGCAGGACGAAAAGAAATAGAAATTTCCAGCAAAGCTCTGCATCAGGAAGTATCACCCCATCATGCCACCATGCCAACCTGCTGTCAGGCGATGTATAAAATGACTCTTGTTGGAGATGAAATCATTAAGACACCGAAAGGCACAACAGGATATGGTTCTCATCTGATCATTCGTTTCCATTTGGAAGACCTGGATCGTCCTCAGCAGTTTCCAAATAAAAAAAGAGGACGTCCATCCAAAACAGCTGAAGAAAAATTGGCAGCCAGAAAAGCAAAAATGAAACGTAATACTGAAGATCTCAATAATATTCTGAAAGAATGGCTGAAGGATAGCGGTTATACGGTAAGTGAAGAAAGAAATGAACTCATTGCGGAAAAAGATGAAAAGAAATGGATCATCAATGTACAGGGAGTCAAACGCGGACGCAAACAGACACTGCCAAATAAAATCAGTGAACTGATAACTCGTATCGAAGATGATTCTACTTATTATTCTATCGCTTTCAATGATACCAATTTGACAAGAAGACAATGGAATGAAATATCCAAGGTAGTCAAGGATCAGCTGAAGTTAAGTGTTCTGCTTGCTGACAAGCAGGGAAATATTTGTGAAATCTAGGATTCAGCAATGAATCCTTTTCTTATGGATTCATTTTGATGAGGAATTTTGATATACTTAAAAAGGTGATCAAAATGGATATTAAAGAAATGCTTCAGTTTTTGCACATCGCAGAAAATCTAAAACAGGTACCCCGTCATTCCTGGACGAGCAAAGGAAACCGGGAAGATGTGGCTGCTCACAGTTGGCGCATGACGCTCATGGCACTGATGATCGAAGATGAGTTTCAGGATATCAATATGAATCGTGTTCTGGAACTGTGCGTCGTTCACGATTTAGGGGAAGCTATTACAGAGGATATTCCTTGTTTTGAGAAAACTGAAAAGGATGAAAATGTTGAAGTATTAGCACAGAAACAGCTGGTGGAAAGTGTCAGCGGACCTTTTCAGAAAAAACTGCAGTCTCTGTTTGATGAGATGAACGAAATGAAGACCAAGGAAGCAAAATTATATAAATGTCTCGATAAACTGGAAGCATTGATCCAGCACAATGAAGCTTCATTGGATACATGGCTGCCGCTTGAAAGAGAACTTCAGATGACTTACGGCAATCAGGAATGTGAAGCGTTTGAATGGATGAAACAGCTCAGAGATCAAGTGAGAGAAGATTCTATTATTAAAATAAAGGAAGGGAAATAAAATGATTCATTTTGAAAGTGATTATACTGAAGGAGCACATCCGAATATATTAAAACGGCTTTTTGAAACCAACATGATGCAGAGTACCGGTTATGGAATGGATG
>CAMEUL010000131.1 GCA_945938205.1 uncultured Traorella sp.
CATGACCGTCATTCCCATACCGCTTCTCTCCATATCTGCTTTGGTGGTATACAGGGGTTCCATTGCTTTTTCAATGTTTTCAATGCCTTTTCCAGTATCGCTGATAATCATTGTAACACAGTCATTTTGATCGTAACCAATCTCAAGTTTGACCGTTCTACTTGGGTTGGAATCATATCCATGTATAATAGCATTGGTCACTGCTTCAGAAACAATCGTCTTAATTTCCATTAGCTCCTCAAAACTGGGATTCAGAGGACTGAGAAAAGAACAAGCACTGATACGGGCAAAAGATTCATTTTCCATTCTGCTTTTGAATTTCAATGTCATCTTATTCATACCCTGGAACCTCCTTGATCAAATGAAACAGTCCACTCATTGCGAAAAGTACGCGATGATGTGATTTCAGTCCCTTCAGCATCAATTGACACTGATTGGAAGCACATTGCTTATATCGGGCCAAAACGAATCCAATTCCTGTACTATCAACAAAACTCACATCGCTGAAATCAAGGATGACAACACTTGGATGTAGTGAATCAATGAGACGGATACATTCTTCTTTGATCAGAGATATCTGATAATCATCCACATCCTCATTCAGATAAAAGGTTAAAACCTCTTTGTTTTTTTCAATATGCATACATCATTCCTTTCCGCCCTATTCTAACATTTCAAAGAAATGTTTTGTTCAGAATCGACAAACTATGTCAAAATCTGCCAGAAAATCATCACAAAAGTATCAAGAAATCCCATCTTCATAACAGCTGTATTCAAACCCATGTCAACAGTTCTTTCCTTGTCATCATTATAGACAATTTTAAGTTCACCAATTTTCTCACCTACTTGAATCGGAAGATCATTTTTAGTCTGTGAATAAATAATTTCTTTGATTTGTACAGTATCTTTTGCATTCAAGACAATTCCTACATCCTCCAAAAATACTAGATTTGAATCATGAGGCATACCATTTTCAAAACGAATCGGCTCATATATTTCATTTTTCGCATAAAGAGGGTGATACTTTACCTTTGAAAAGCCAGAGTGAATCATTTCCATCACTTCTGCATTACGTGTTTTAGAATCCGGTTCTTTCATAACAACGGCAATCATTCGCACCTGATCTTTTTTTGCAGTCACTGTTATACAACTAAGTGCTTCCTGAGTAAACCCTGTTTTCAACCCGTCCACACCTTCAGCATGTTTTACAAGTTTATTCGTATTAACAAGCCAGAAAGGCGATTCGCTTTCTTCACGAATATAGGCGTCATACGTAGAGGTAATTTCTAAAAGCTCTTCCTTCCCCACTTCAATCAGTTTCTGAGCAATTCGTGCCATATCTTTCGCACAGGAATAATGTGCATCATCATGTAGACCGGTCGTATTTACAAAATTGGTATTCACGAGATTCAGTTCCTTGCTTTTCTGATTCATCAACACGACAAATTCAGAAACACTTCCACTGATTCTTTCCGCAAGTGCAACCATGGCATCATTAGCAGAGGAAATACATACCGCCTTTAAAAGATCTTCAACACTCATCTGTTCATTAACTTGAAGATAAACCTGGCTGCCACCCATGGATGCTGCTTTCTCCGAAATGGTTAAAATTTCATCTTTTTTAAGCTGATTGTTGTTGAGTGCTTCCATGACCAGAATCAAGCTCATCATTTTTGTCATACTCGCTGGATAAAGTTTTTCTTCACTGTTTTTTTCAAACAAGACCATTCCGGTGCTCATTTCAATTAAATAAGCACTTTTTGCATTTTTTGCTAATTCCTCTTCCGCATTGATACGATTTGTAAAGAGTAATGTCAAGATCAGCAAAAGATAGAATAATTTTTTCATAGTCACCTCTCTACAATTTATGAAAAAACAAAAAAAATAGTGCACATTTGTGCACTATTCAACAGTTTTATAAATCAAAGGTGTCTTTTCAACATTCTCATTTGAATATTCAAAGCATTGATAGAAATGTTGTATCCATTCTTCATCCAATTTCTGATTAGAATGAACACTTGCTAAAGAATCGTTTAGTTTGACATAATCACCATCTTTTTTATGGAGAACGATTCCTGCCGCATAGTCAATAGTATCTTCCTTTACTCTTCTTCCAGCTCCTATTTCCATGGCTAGATTTCCAAATTCAAGTGCATGAAGTTCGCGGATATACCCTTCCTGTTTAGAAGGTATTTCTGTGACATAGGTTGCCTGAGGAAGCATATCAGGATGAAGGATCTGTTCCGTATTACCGCCTTGTGCCTTTACCATATCTACAAGTTTTTGGAATGCTTTGCCATTTGATATATTTTCCTGAAGCAATTCTAATGCTTCTTCTTTGGTTCTACATACCTTTCCTTGGAGAAGCATAAGAGCTCCTGCCTGCATGCATAACTGTTTAAAATCCTCTGGCCCTTCATCATGAAGTGTTGCAATAGCTTCTTTCACTTCAAGTGCATTTCCGATAGCATTACCCAATGGCTGATTCATATTAGTAATGATTGCACGAGTATCTCTGCCTAGTTTTTTACCGATGGATATCATTGTAGAAGCCAGCAGTTGTGCATCTTCTGGAGTTTTCATAAAAGCTCCTTCACCAAATTTCACATCCAAAAGAATCGTATCTGATCCACTTGCTAATTTTTTGGACATGATGCTGGATGCAATTAACGGAATAGAATTCACAGTTCCTGTTACATCGCGAAGTGCATACAGTTTCTTATCGGCAGGTACCAGTGATTTTGTCTGTCCGATAATAGCCAGCCCAATCTCTTCAACCTGTTTTTTGAAGGCTTCTTCATCCAAGGCTATTTTGAAGCCTTCGATAGATTCGACCTTATCCAATGTACCACCGGTATGTCCTAAACCTCTGCCGCTCATTTTGGCGACCTTGAGACCACAGGCAGCCACCATCGGAGCCAAAGCCAGTGATGTTTTATCGCCCACTCCACCTGTTGAGTGCTTATCCGCTTTGATACCAGGAATACTGCTTAGGTCAATGATATCTCCGCTATGCAACATTTCGTCCGTCAGCCAAGCAATTTCATCGGCATTCATGCCTTGAAAATAAATAGCCATGCATAAAGCACTTACTTGGTAATCAGGAATCTTATCTTCAACATATTTTGAAATCCAAAAATGAATTTCTTCTTTTGTGAGAGCATGTCCCTCTCTTTTCTTTTCAATGATTTCTACGAAACGCATGTCAACACTCCTTTCTTACAAGTGTATGAACTGCAAATCCTTCCTTTTCTTCAATAGCAACAGTTTCAAAGTCTTTCTCATTAAAATCAGGAAAATATGTATCTCCTTCAAATTCACCGTCAACTAAAGATATGATCATCTTGTCTACATAAGGAAGTGCTTCTTTATAAATCTGAGCTCCTCCAATCACAACAAGTTCTTCATCGCTTCCTTTAAAACGTTCTACAACTTCTTGAATATCATGAATCACTTGAACGCTTTCATCATGAATTTCGAGATCACGATGTGTCAAAACATAATGAAATCGATGAGGCAGTGGTTTTTTAAAGCCTTCAAACGTATTTCTTCCCACCAATAAACTCTTATTCATAGTATACGAACGGAAATGTTTGAGATCTTCCTTCAGATCCCAAGGCATCCATCCATCTTTTCCAATCAGATGATGCTTATCAAAAGCAACAATCAGTGAAATCATACACTCACCTTCCCTTTAATAGCAGGCCAAGGGTCATAATCCACAATTTCAAAGTCTTCATATTTAAAATCATAGATACTTTTGATTTCAGGGTTCATTTTTAGTTTAGGAAGCTTTCGAGGCGTTCTTTCCAGTTGAGTATGAATCTGTTCGAAATGATCCGTATAAATATGCACATCTCCAAATGTATGTATGAATTCTTTTGCTTCATAACCGCAAACCTGAGCAATCATATGAGTTAAAAGAGCATAGGAAGCTATATTGAACGGAACTCCCAAAAAGACATCAGCACTGCGCTGATACAGCTGATAAGAAAGATACTTTCTATCACTTGAAACATAAAACTGCATGAATGCATGACAAGGTGGCAAAGCCATATCCTTGATCTGAGCTGGATTCCATGCACTGATGATATGTCTTCTGGAGAAAGGATTCTCCTTGAGATCATGAATCAAATTTTCTAACTGATCCACTCCAAAGAAATCGCGCCATTGGTGTCCATAAACCGGGCCCAGATCTCCATGTTCTTTCGCAAAAGTATCATCATTTTTAATTTTTTCTACAAATTCTTCCAATGTTTCGTTCTGATAGGATGCACTTTTCTTATATTTTTCATAAGGCCATTCATTCCAAATACGAACATTTTTTTGAACCAAAGGCTGAATGTTCGTATTACCGGAAATAAACCACAAAAGTTCTTCACAAATTCCTTTAAAGAAAACTTTCTTTGTTGTCAAAAGCGGAAATCCTTCTCTTAGATCCATTCGCATCTGATAGCCAAAACAGGATTTGGTTCCTGTATTGGTACGATCCATTCTCATTTCACCATGATCCAGAATATGCTGACACAATTCTAAATACTGCTTCATATGTTAGCTGGTATATTGTAATT
>CAMEUL010000132.1 GCA_945938205.1 uncultured Traorella sp.
ACGACATTTTTTTGGATTAACAAAACGCCGCAAACGCTGTCAAAACCTGATTTTTATGGGTTTTTAGTCCGAGAGGGGCTTCATCGTTGGGAAGAGCAATACGTCACGAATGCTTTCTGAATTTGTTAACAGCATGCACAGACGGTCAATTCCCATACCCATTCCTCCCGTTGGAGGCAGACCATATTCAAGAGCTTCCACAAAGTCAACGTCCATTTCACAGGCTTCGTCATTTCCTTTGTTTTTCTCTTCAACCTGAGCTTCAAAACGAGCTCTCTGGTCAATTGGGTCATTAAGTTCAGTAAAGGCATTACAGTACTCACAGCCATCAATGAATAATTCGAAGCGGTCGGTGAATCTTCCATCGTTCGGATTTTTCTTTGCAAGTGGAGATACTTCCACTGGGTGTCCATAAACAAATGTTGGCTGTTCAATCTTATCTTCACAGAATTCTTCAAAGAACAGGTTGATAATATGTCCCACACTCTTTTCGTGTTCTTCTACTTCAACATGATGTTCTTTCGCAATTTCAAGAGCTTCTTCCAAAGTCATTTCTTTCCAGAAATCCACACCACATGCATCTTTGATAGCATCTACCATGTGCAGTCTCTTGAAAGGAGCCTTCACGTTGATGACCTTATCTTTCCAAGGAAGTTCTGTTGTTCCGCAAACTTTCATCGCAGCATATTCGATCATTCCTTCGGTCAGTTCCATCATGCCATCCATATCAGAATAAGCTTCATAAACTTCAACCGTTGTAAATTCAGGATTGTGTTTCGTATCCATTCCTTCATTTCTGAACAAACGTCCAAATTCATAGACTTTTTCAAGACCACCAACGATGAGTCTCTTTAATGGAAGCTCTGTCGCAATTCGTAAATAGAAGTCCATGTCCAGTGTATTGTGATGGGTCACAAACGGACGGGCATTGGCTCCCCCTAAAATTGGCTGAAGTACTGGTGTTTCCACTTCCATGAAGCCTCGATTCTCTAAGTATTCCTGAAGTGCACGAATCATTCGTGGGCGCAGCATAGCGACTCTTCTGCTGTCTTCATTCATGATCAGGTCAACATAACGACGACGATATCTTTCTTCGATATCAGTCAAACCATGGAATTTTTCTGGCAATGGTCGAAGTGCTTTTGTCAAGTGTGTATAAACGGCTGCTTTGATGGAAAGTTCACCATGATTCGTTTTCATGACTTGTCCTTCAATTCCGACGATATCACCAATATCGGCTTTTTTAAACACTTCAAACATATCTTCACCGATCATATCCTTACGGACATAAATCTGGATCTTTCCACCAATATCCTGGATATGCATGAAACCGGCTTTACCCATTTCACGCTTTTTCATGATACGACCTGCAATTTTTACTGTCTGATTGATTTCTTCCAGTTCTTCTTTTGTTTTGTCTTCATACAGTTCTCTGATCTGAGAAGAAATGTGAGTACGATCATACCTTGCACCAAAAGGAGCAATTCCTTTTGCTTCCAGATCTTTTAATTTCTCGCGTCGAACAATTTCCTGTTCTGTTAAATTTAAATTTTCCATATTCCCTACCTTTCTAACCACTGCCAATTGTCAGTTTTCAAAGAATTTTTATAGTTCATCAGTATTATATCAAATTCTTCTAATGTTGACATCCTAGATATTAAATCTTTTACACGATGAGAGTTTTTCAGTGATTTCATATACCATGCAGCATGTCCTCTCATCTCTTTCATACCCACTCTTTCACCTTTCAGTTCACATAAACTCACGGCATGTTCATGAGCCAATTTAAATTTTTCTTCTACACTTGTTTCCTTTAGGATCTCACCTGTTTTGAGATAGTTTACACTTCGCTGGATCAGCCATGGATCTCCCAGAACTCCTCTTCCAATCATGACCATATCACAATGTGTGGTTTCCATCATTTTGATCATATCCTCCACACTTTTCACATCACCGTTTCCAATGACCGGAATCGTTACGGCTTCTTTCACCTGACGTATATAATCCCAGTTGGCATGACCTTCATACATCTGTTTCTTGGTTCTTCCATGCACGGCAATTGCACTGACCCCCACTTCTTCCAATCTTTTGGCAAGCGAGACACAGTTGATAGAGTCTTTATCCCATCCGATCCTCATTTTTACCGTGACTGGCTTTTGCACATTCTGAATGATTTCTTTTACCAGATTGACGGCATGATCCTCTTCTCTCATCAATGCACTTCCGGCATTGGATTTCACGATCTTATTGACCGGACATCCCATATTGATATCTATAATGTCACAGTCCGTTTTCTGATCAAGAAATTTAGCTGCCTGTACCATTGTATCCAGATCATGCCCAAACAGTTGCATAGACAACGGATGTTCATTAACACTAACCTGAGTCATTTCCATCGTTTTTTTGTTTTCGTAGCAGATAGCTTTATCCGATACCATTTCGGTGCAAACAAGTCCAGCTTTAAACTTCCTGCAGATTTCTCTAAAAGCCGGATTGGTGATTCCTGCCATCGGTGCTATCACAATGGGATTATCGATTTCCACATCTCTGATTTTCATTTTTCCAGCTCTCTTAATTCATCTTCCGTAAACTGATAGCGGGTATTGCACCAGTGACATACGATCTCACAGCCATGATCTTCTTCGATCATCTTTTCTCTTTCCTCATGCGTTAAGGTCATTAATGCTTCTTTCATATGATCCTTACTGCAGTGACATTCAAAATGAATGTCCTGATGTGAAAGAATAACCGCATCATCGAATGTATCCAAAATGATTTCTTCCGGGGTTTTCCCTTCATGAATCATCTCTGACATCGGTTTTAATGTTTTCAGAATATTTTCTATTTTTACGATATCTTCTTCTAAAGCATTTGGTAATAGCTGGATCAACATGCCTCCGGCTGCACTGACAGAATTATCTGGTTCCACTAAAACTCCTAGAGATACGGCACTTGGCACCTGCTCACTGGCGGTAAAGTAATATGCAAAATCATCTCCGATTTCACCACTTTGAAGTGCAACAGTTCCAGAAAAATCATCCTTCATTCCCAGATTCTTGATGACCTTGAGCGTTCCTTCTTTTCCTACAGCCACACCAACAGCCAGTTTTCCTGTATCGTTATATGTATAGAACTGATGAGGATCCGATACAAATCCTCTTACATTTCCATTTGGGAAGCAATCGACAAGAATCGTTCCAATAGGACCTCCACCATTGATTTGAATGGTGACTTTTTCTTGTTCATTCTTCTGCATGCTGCCCATGATGGAACCAATGCTTAATACACGTCCTAAAGCTGCTGCTGCAGTTGGCCAGCAGTCATGTCTCTTTCGTGCTTCCTCACACAGATTTGTCGTGGAATTGACGATGACACGCACTCTTTCACCACAAACTAGTGCTTTCACTAATTCATCCTTCATACTGCCTCCTTAACTCACAAAAGGTGCAATGTTGCACCTTTATTTATTCTTTGGGTGTGACTGGATCATGATCCTTGTCATCACTTACTACGATATCGCCTTCCAATTCATCCGTTGGAGTCGTTACCATACCTTCATCAGCAATTTCAATCTTGCCTTCATTTGGCACATGACTTAAATCATCCACCACTTCTTTACCATCACTGACTTCTGTTGATGGCTGTTCTTCCAATGGTTTTTCCATGGTTCCGTATTTTGCCAGATTGTTGATCTGTTCACTGGTCAGCGTTTCTTCTTCAATCAGCTTGCCGGCAATCAGATCGACCAAATCACGATTTTCAGTAATGATTCTCTTACAGTTTTCGTAGCATTCATTGATGATGCGACGAACTTCCTTATCAATTTCAAAGGCAATTTCACTGGAATAATTTGCACCATTGCTGGAATAATCTCTTCCAAGGAAAACATTACCTGATTCATCGGAGTATTGGATAGGTCCCAGTTTGCTCATACCATAAGAACGAACCATTGCTTTCGCAATCTTGGTAGCTTCCTGAATATCATTGCTGGCTCCAGCTGAAATTTCATTGAAGACAACTTCTTCACAGACACGTCCACCCAGATAACCGGTAATCTGATCCATGAAATCTCTTTTGGTAGGGAACATCTTTTCTTCCTCCGGAAGCATCAGATTGTATCCACCGGCATGGCCTCGTGGAATAATCGTTACCTTTTCCACGATATTGGCATTTTCCAGTTTCAAGCCAATGATGGCATGTCCTGTTTCATGGTAAGCCACCAAACGTTTTTCATTTTCAGAATATTTTTTGCTCTTCTTAGCAGGTCCCATCATGACACGGTCAATGGCTTCTCCAAGATCTGCCATGGTGATTTCCTTACGATTTTCACGAACTGCCAGAATCGCTCCTTCGTTTAACACGTTCTCAAGATCTGCCCCTGAGAATCCAGGACATCTCTTTGCAAGATCTTCCAAAGACACATCTTTGGCTAGTTTCTTGTTACGGGCATGTACCTGAAGAATTTCCGTACGACCTTTTTTGTCTGGAAGAGAAACCGTTACCTGACGGTCAAAACGTCCTGAACGCTGCAGTGCAGGGTCCAATACATCCGGAC
>CAMEUL010000133.1 GCA_945938205.1 uncultured Traorella sp.
TCCTCATTGCCGAAAGTGTTTGGCAGTGGGGAGCTTTTGTGATTTTTTACCTTCAATATCGATAGGTGTTTCTTGATTAATTCTCACAGAAAAAAACGATGGCTTTTCTTTCATTTATGTCACATTGTAAATTCTTTAAAGCAAAGATATAAAAACATGATATAATAGAAATACTGTTAGGAGTTAACTATGAAAGTCTGTTTATATTTTGAAGGAAAAGAAATGATCAAGACGAGTGGCATAGGCCGTGCTTTAAAACATCAAATGGCGGCATGTGAATCGGCTGGAATCGAATATACCCTGGATCCGGATGATGACTATGATATCCTTCATATCAATACGGTAGGAATGACATCTTCTGCAGTCATTGCAAAGGCTCGTGCCCGTGGATGCAAGGTGATTTATCATGCGCATTCGACTGAAGAGGATTTTCGTAATTCGTTTGTTTTAAGCAATCAGATTGCACCAATGTTTAAGAAGATGCTGATTTCATTATATTCCAAGGCAGATCTGATTCTGACACCAACTCCTTATTCCAAATCTTTATTGGAAGGATATGGGATAGATGTGAAGATCATTGCCTTATCTAATGGAATTGATCTGAATCGTTTTCATTATGATGAAGAGAAGGTAAAAGCTTTTCGAAAATATTTTTCTCTTAAGGCGGATGATCGTGTGGTGATCTCGGTCGGTCTTTATTTTGAGAGAAAAGGGATCCTTGATTTTATGGAAGTGGCAAAAGCATTTCCTGACGTGAAATTTATCTGGTTTGGTTATACTCCTTTGTATTCCATTCCTAAAAAAATTCGTGATGTGGTCGAGGAAGATCATCCAAACAATGTAATTTTACCGGGATATGTCAAAGGAAGCGTCATTGAAGGGGCTTATGCGAATGCTGACTGTTTCTTTTTCCCAAGTTATGAAGAAACAGAAGGCATTGTTGTTTCTGAAGCTCTCGCGAGCAGTGCGAATGTTTTGCTTCGTGATATTCCGGTCTATGATCCTTGGCTTGTTCATGGAGAAAACTGTTATAAAGGAAAAAGCAATGAAGAGTTCATTGACATGTTGAAAAAAATTCTGGCAAATGAATGCGCCAATCTGAAGGAAGCCGGAAAACGGACAGCAGAAAAGAGAAGCATTCAGGAGGTAGGAGCAGAACTGAAGAAAGTATATGAGGCTGTTTTGAGTCAATAAGTATGAAAAAGGAAACAAAGAAATATGTTTTCAGTGTGCTTTTGAAAGATGATCATGGAAATGTATTACGGATTCTTTCAAGCCTGTCTTTATTATCCATCATGGAAATATTGGGCCTGTGTCTTTTCTATTACCTTTTTATTGCTTTGTCTTTATTTGTGATTACAAAAGAAAAGTATCCGCATTATAAATTCCGATATGCTTTATCCAATGCTTATATTGGAGGTTTTTTCAGTGGCATTACACCGAGTGCCAGTGGTGGTCAGGTTGGACAGATCTATGTATTTCGGAAACATGGTGTGGATCCAAGTGACAGTGCCGGTATATTATGGTTGGATTTTGTCATGTATCAGGTCGTACTGATCTTATATACGATTGTATTACTGTTGCTTCGCTTTACAAAGTTTTCCGGAGAATATCCTGCTTTGTTTACCATGATTTTTATTGGGTTTCTGATGAACAGTACGGTTTTGTTTTTTCTGTTTTCCATGGCCTTCTTTCCTAAAAAATTTAAGGCGATCTGTCTTTTTCTGGTAAAACTTCTTTCAAAACTACATTTATTGAAGGATCAGAAAAAGGCAATGGAAAAAAGTGATGCGGTACTTGTGGCATTTACTGAAAACATTAATAAAAATCGAAACAATAAGAAACTAGTGTGGAAATTGGTACTGATCAATTTTTTGCGTTTATCGAGTTATTTTGCTATTCCATTTTTGATTGGTGCAATTCTCCATATAAAAATTGATTTTTTGGATTCATTGGCTTTATCTAGTTTTGTGTCCATGGCAAATGCTTTTTTTCCAGTGCCGGGAGCCAGTGGGGGAACAGAAATGATGTTTCATTCTCTGTATTCGCTTATTTTACCGCAGCAATATGTTTCAACTGTGCTGATTTTATGGCGTGTCGTTACATTCCATTTGAGTCTGATCGTTGGAGGAACACTATTTATTATTGAAAAATTCAGAAGGAGGAGAGACATATGAGAGTCGGATTATTTTCAGATACTTATCTGCCGGATCTGAACGGCGTTGCGACCAGCGTGGAAACACTACGTAAAACATTGAGTGACCATGGTCATGAAGTTTTTGTCATTGCTAATCATAAAGGACTTCTTCATCTTCAGCGAGAAGGTAATGTTTTGCGTTTACCGGGAATTGAACTGAAATGGCTGTATGGCTATTCTATGTCATCTCCTTTACAGATAAAAGCGAAAGAAGAAATCCGACAAATGAATTTGGATATCATTCATGTCCATACTGAATTTGGCGTGGGTATCTTTGGAAGAAACATAGCGAAAGAACTGAATCTTCCAATTGTTTCGACATATCATACTATGTATGAAGACTATACACATTATCTGAATTTTTTGGATCTGAATATCGTTGAAAAAGTCAGTAAAAATGTCGTGGGAAATCTTTCCAAGATCATGAACGCCAATGCACAGATTGTCATTTCTCCATCGGAAAAGACCAAAGAAAAATTGATTGAATATGGAGTTCGTGTACCGATCCATATCATTCCAACAGGTATTGACCTCAGCAAGTTCAATGCTGAGAATATCGATCCAAAGCTTGTAGAGAATATTAAAAAAGAATATGGCATTGAAAAAGAGGATCGTTTGATCGTCTATGTCGGACGTATTGCCACAGAAAAATCGATTGATATTGCCATTCGAGGATTTAAAAAATGTGCCTTGGCTTCTAAGCATCATAAACTGATGATCGTGGGAGGAGGGCCAAGTCTTGATGAACTGAAAGATCTGGCAAAAGAAGAAGGTATTGAAAACAATGTGATTTTCACAGATCGTCAGCAGCGAGATATGATTCCGGCTTTTTATCAGTGTGCAGAAGCTTTTGTCAGCTGCTCGCTGTCAGAAACACAGGGTATGACTTATATTGAAGCCATGAGTTGTTCACTTCCTGTATTTGCTCGAAAGGATGATGTTCTGACGGAACTGATTGATGAAGGTAAGAGCGGTTTCTTTATCGATGAAGATACTTTCTCTGAAAGATGCCTCGAATTCTTCTCTTATCCGCCAGAAAAAGTTCAAGAAATGAGAAAATGTGCACGAGAGAAAGTACTGTGCTATGATACAGAAGTATTCTATGAGCGTATCATGTCCTGTTATGAACAGGCTTATGCCTCATATTTTAAAACATTGATTATTAAGAAGGTTAAAACCAACAGTGATTCTGTGACTTTGACACTTATAGACAGTACAGAAGAAGAAATCAAGGTAATGGTGTCACTGGAGGATTTCTTTGCCTTTGAACTGAAAAAAGACGGTGTGGTACATGAACTGACACTTCAGGAACTTCAGAGAAGAGAAGTTGTATTAAAAGCACGCATCATGTGTCTGAAGAAACTGGCTTTTAAAGATCGTACGCGTAAGGAAATGTATGATATCCTTTTGAAGGATGGAACATTGGACACCAAACAGATGAATGATATGATCGAAGAACTTGAGAATAAAGGCTACATCAATGATAAAGCTCTTTTAATGAATCAGATCGAAAAAATGAATGAATCTAATGATGGAAAACAGAAGATCATACGCTCTCTTGTAAAACGAGGCCTTCCTTATGAGGAAGTCAAAGAAGCAGTAGATGACTGCAGTGATGGAAATGAAAAAGCAAAAGCACAGCGTTTCATCAGCCGTAATGAAAAACTGTTGAAGGAAGGCAGCGTAAAATACAGAAAGCAGATGTTGTTATCGCGTTTGGTCAATCGAGGCTTCAGTTTTGACGTTGCGAAAGATGTAGTAGAACACTATGAATTTACCGATGAATTTCTGGATAATCAGGAAGCTTTGAAAAAAGCAATCGCCAAGGCAATCAGAACCTATTCCAGAAAATATACAGGTTCAGAATTGAAACGATATGTGCTGAGTCAACTGATACGCAAAGGATTCAATTCTGAAGAAGTCTTGTTGGAAATTGAAGGAATGGAGATATTTAATGATGAAAATGAATGAGTTATGTGATGGTGCAAAAGGTAAGTTTGTCGCATTGATCAGTTCTCTTACGAAAGGTGTTACGAATAAGGGAGCCAATTATCTCTCGCTGGTCCTTCAGGACAAGACGGGCTCGATCGATGCGAAATTTTGGTCACCTACGACAGAACAGATCAATCTATTAAAGGCAGGAATGGTTGTGGAAGTGGACGGTGAAGTTCTTTCCTACAACAAACAGCTGCAGATGAAGATCAATGCTTTAAAAGTGTTGGATCGTACACAGATGGATCTGAATGATTTCATTCGTGAGGGAGATATTCCACGAAGCGAACTGAAGAAAAACTTGACAGAAGTTATTGATGGTTTTGAAAATCAAACATTAAAAACATTGATCCTC
>CAMEUL010000134.1 GCA_945938205.1 uncultured Traorella sp.
GCAAGAAAGTAAACCAGATCTTTGAGGAACAGTATCAAATTATAGAAGCAAGCGATGTTATGAGTGCCATGGATCATATTCGATCCTATGGCTGTGATATTTCAACGATCATTCTGAGCATGACACTTCCTGATGAGGGTGCAGGAAAACTACTGAAAGCATTGCGTCAGAATCCTTCATATTGGAAAATTCCAGTATTGGCAACGATACCGAGAGGCGAAAAAATGGAGGAACTGCCGCTTGCACTGGAAACAGATGATTTTTTGTGCAAATGTCATCCGATATTCGATTTACGCAAACGTGTAGAACATCTGATGGAAATGAAGTTTGTGCGAGAACAGGTGAATATTTTACAGGATGAAGCTTGCCGAGATTACCTGACAGGACTTTTGAATAGAAGAGGCCTTCAGGCAGCTTTGGCTTCACTAAGAAAAGAAGAGCACCCATTGGCATTCTTCCTTTTTGATCTGGATAATCTGAAGATAGTTAATGATACCTTCGGTCATGATATGGGAGATCGAATGATTCAGTCTTTCGCAGACCTATTGCGTCGACAGACACGAAATGAAGATATTCAGTGCCGTTATGGCGGGGATGAATTTGTGGTCATCCTCAAGCAAATGAAAGATAGTAAAGCTGCAAAGAAAAAAGGAACTGAGATTTGTCAGCTGTTTAAAGAACATTTTGCGTTCGAACATATTCCAGCGGCCTGTACTTGTGGTATCGTGATGTGCGAATCAGACGATAAGCCAACGATTGACTTGATTGAAAAAGCGGATCAGGCACTGTACTTTGCCAAACGTGAAAATAAGGGAAATTGTTCAATATGGGGTATTGATATTGAATAAGAAATCTTGAATCACAAAATTATAATTAAGGAGAAAAGAAAATGAAAAAAAGAATACTTTCGATGGTTTTGGTATTCGCAATGCTGATAGGCATGAGCGGATGTACCGGATCAAATAAAAATGGCAAAATCAAGATCAGTTTGTATATGTGGGATAAAAACATGACTCGTCAGCTGACACCTTGGCTGGAAGAACAGTTTCCGGATATTGAGTTTACTTTTGTTGCCGGATACAATACGATGGATTATTATTCATATTTAAATGATCATGGGGAATTACCGGACATCATAACTTGCCGTCGTTTTTCACTTAATGATGCAGCCCATCTTTCTGATTTGTTGCTGGATTTAAGTGAAACCGAATTAGTCGGTAGTTTCTATGAAAACTATATCGAAAATAACCGTGAAACAAATGGAACGATAAGATGGCTACCAATGTGTGCGAAAGTAGATGGTTTAATGGCCAATAAAGATCTGTTTGACAAATACAATATTCCACTGCCAACCAATTATGAAGAATTTGCGGCTGCAATGAAAGTATTTGAAGAAAATGGCGTGATTGGCTTTATGAGTGATTTCAAAGCTGATTATACAAACCTTGAAATCATGCAGGGAAGTGCGATTCCTGAACTGAAAAGCTTAGAAGGTACAATGTGGCGTGCAGAGTATGAAAGTGAAACGGAAGATGGGCAGGTAGGTCTTGATGACAAGGTATGGCCTGTGGTATTTGAAAAGTTTGCACAGTTCATCAAGGATGCAAATGTCACTCCTGAAATGACAAATTTAGGATTTAATGAAGTTGCGGAAAAATTCAATAACGGTGAACTTGCAGTGATGCGTGCGACTGCTAATGACTGTGTTTTATCTCGTCAGAGAACTGGACAAAACGCTGTAATGCTTCCTTACTTTGGTGAAACTAGTGAAGATAACTGGATCTTGACGTATCCAATCCTTCAGACTGCTGTTAACAAAAAAGTTTCAGAAAACAAAAAGAAAGAAGAAGCTGTTATGAAGGTCTTAGAGGCTATCTTCTCAGAAGAAGGTCAGAGACGTTTGGCTACTGGAACTGCAGTATTAAGTTACAATAAAAACGTTAATATCGAACTTAGTGATTCTTTGTCAGAAGTAAAAGAATGCATTGAAAAGAATCATATGTATATGCGTTTAGCTTCTACTGAAATCTTCTCTATTTCTAATACTGTAGGTCAGAAGATGATTAAAGGTGAATTAGGACCGAAAGAAGCTTATGAAGAATTTAATAAGTTATTGACTACGCCTAAGTCAGCCAAAGAAGAAGAAATCCTCTTAACTCAAGAAACAGCTTATGAATATGGATTAGGTGAACATGGAAATCCTGCCGCTTCTTCAGTATTAAATACAATGCGTGAAGGAACAGATCAAGATCTTGCGATTGGATTCTGGAGTACTGCTACTACATCTGTTTATGCCGGCAAGTATACATATCAGCAGTTAAAATGGTTATTAACTTTAAAAGCCTATACCAATGAATGTGAATATACAGGAAAAGAAATCATCCGTCTGATGGAATGGTTAATCAATGTGAAGGAAGATGGAAGCAATCCGATCCGTCATTATAACGATATTCCTACTACAAGTGGTATGGAATATACGATTAAGAACAATGGTGATGGTACTTACACTTTAGAAAATGTAACCATCAATGGACAGCCTATTGATGAAAACAAAATTTATAACATACTGCTCGTAGGAGAATATGACTGCATTGTTTCAGAAGTTTACTGCAACTGTCCAATGCCGGAAGATCTGTATGCGAAATATATAGGTCATGAAACAGAAGTAAAATATTATGACTATTTCATTAATGCTGCTAAGAAATTGGGTCAGCTTTCAGCACCAACAGATTATGTAACGATCAATAAATAGTAATTCATGAAGTACAACAAAGAAAGGAGAGTGATTCGATGCAGAAAAGAATATGGCAAATTGTATTAGCATGCCTTCTGACAGTAGGAATTATTTCAGTAGGTTCTTATTACATAACTTTTGTGTCAAAAACAATTTATAACGAAAGTTCAGCCCACTTAACAGAAATCTATCATCAGACGAATCAGTCTCTTCACAATTTGGTGGGGAACAACTTCAACACCATGGAAATGTGGCTTCCATATTTAATGAAATAAAAGATGATGAACATGTAGACAATTACGTGGAAATTTTGCGTGAAAAAACAGGATTCACCAATTTCTATTTCATTTCCAGAGAAGGAAACTATCAGACAGTCAGAGGAGAACGTGGATATTTGGATATGAAGGATTCTCTATCAAGACTGATCATAAAGCGTGAGAATGTTGTAGTAAACTCTGTGGTTCCCGGAAAACCTGAAATCATGGTTTTCGCAATTCCATGTGATACAGGAAGGTATCGTGGTTTTGACTATGAAGCTATTGCTATCACTTTCAATAACAATGACTTAGTAAAAGCTTTGGAAATTTCAGCTTTTGATGGACAATCCAGTAACTTTGTTATCTACCCGGATGGGCGAGTGTTAGTGAATAATACTAAAAATGAAATGGGTACCGTTTATAACTTTGTCGCAATGCTTAAAGAACATTCAAGCATGACTAATGAAGAACTTAAAAAACTTCAAAATGCCTTTATAAATAAACAGTCGGGAGTTACTACTTTAGATTTAGATCAAACAAGCTATTATCTTGTTTATGAACCCGCCAATTTTGAAAATTGGATGGTTTTAGGACTTGTCCCAACAAGTGTCGTCAATTCAAGTATGAATGATTTACAGACAAGTACGCTGTTTGTTGTTACAGGTATTTGTGTTGTGTTAGGAATTGTCTTGCTTTTCTATTTGAATCGAAGCAATCGTAAGACTTTAAGAAGAAAAGACATTGAACTTCATTATCGTGAAGAATTGTTCTCTACATTATCCAATAATGTAGATGATGTCTTTATCATGTTGAATGGAGATAATCTGAAAGTGGATTATGTTTCTCCAAATATTGAAAAACTGATTGGTATACCTGAAGAAGAAACACGTGCCAATATTCGAAGAATCGATCAATTGGTGAACAAAGCTGACACAGTCTTGATACTGGATCAGTTGCATAACCTTCAGCCTGGAGAACAGGGCGAATGGGAACGTGGATATGTTCATCAGAAAACAAAGGAAATCCGCTGGTTCTATGTGATTGCTCTTTGTAGAGAAATCCAAGGGGAGAAAAAATATATTCTGGTGATGTCCGATCGATCTAAGGAAAAGAAAATCAATCAGGATCTGGAAGATGCAGTGAATGCTGCCCAAAGTGCTAACCGTGCAAAAAGTACTTTCTTATCCAATATGTCTCATGATATTCGAACACCTATGAATGCCATTATTGGATTTGCGACATTGGCTGCTGCGAACGTGGAAAATACAGACAAAGTGAAGGATTATCTGAGGAAAATATTGTCTGCAGGCAATCATTTGTTATCTTTGATCAATGATGTGCTGGATATGAGCCGAATCGAAAGCGGTAAGATTCACTTAGAAGAAGTTGAAGTCAATCTTTCAGATATCCTGCATGATATCAAAACGTTTATTAGC
>CAMEUL010000135.1 GCA_945938205.1 uncultured Traorella sp.
TTTCTTTTATGGTAATATAAATAGGCATTCAATGCACGTTCTATTCCGCTGGTGAAATACGTATGAATAGGTACGTTACAATACATGAGAAAAGGAGAAAAAAAATGAATTTGAATTTAGTGAATGAAGTAACTGCTACTCAATTGAAAAAAGATGTTCCTGAAATCAGAAGTGGATGTACAGTAAGAGTCCATGTAAAGATCAAAGAAGGGGACAAGTCAAGAATCCAGGTATTTGAAGGTATCGTAATTTCTAAATCAGGTGGAGGAATCAACGAAGTCTTCACAGTTCGTAAAATGTCAAGCGGAATCGGTGTAGAAAGAACTTTCCCAGTTCACTCTCCAATCATTGACAAAATTGAAATAATTCGTGTTGGTAAGGTAAGAAGAAACAAGCTGACTTACTTACGTGGATTATCTGGAAAAGCAGCTCGTATCAAAGAAGTTCGCTAAGACGAAGTCGGAATCATCCGACTTTTTTCATATCTATAAAGAATGAAAAGGGTGTATAATGAAACTATGAAAAAAATAGGAAATCAGACAACAGAAAGACTTCTGAATATTATAAAGATGCAGTTGACTTTTTTAGGAACGATCTTTGTGATGTTTATCATAGTGCAGTATTTGTTTTATCCGATTCAGGTAGATGGAAAGAGCATGGATCCGACACTGCATCATGGAGATTTTGGCTTTGCCAATGTCTTTGCGCTAAAACATGAATCGCTGGAACACTTTGATGTAGTCATCGTGAAAGTGAAGGATGAATATTGGGTAAAGCGTGTTTTGGCACTTCCCGGGGATACCATCAGTTGCAAAGAAAATGTCATTTATGTGAATCAGCAACCCATTCAGGAGAATTATCTCGATCATGAATATGTTGCCCAAGAAATTAAAGAACATGGTTTCTTCACACAGGATTTTGATGAAATTAGGGTCAATGAAGGTGAGGTTTTCTTAATGGGAGATAACCGGTATCATTCCTTGGATTCGCGTGTGGTGGGAACTTTTCAGATCAGTGATCTAGTAGCCAAAGATATTTATATATTTTGGCCTTTAAACCATGGAAAGGTTGTGAAGTAATGGAAGAAAACAAAAAAAGTATAAAAAAAGAACTTTTTGAATTTGTGAAATTACTAGTTTTCTGGTTTCTTATTTTTATGGTGCTGACCAAATTTGTCGTCAATCCCGTTCAAGTATTTGGAAACAGCATGTATCCAACCTTAAAGGATCAGGAGAGAGGTTTCTCTAGCATCATATCGACTCATTTTGAAATCCATCGTAAGGATATTGTGGTGGTTAAAGCCAAGGACAGCAGTCATGAGCACTGGGTGAAACGTGTTATTGGGATGCCAAATGAAACGATTGAATGTAAGAATGATGTTATTTATATCAATGGAGAACCATTGAATCAAGATTTTCTGGATGAAGAATATGTAAATGAACAGAAATCCATCTATGGATACTTTACTGAAGATTTTGGTCCTGTCACTTTGAAAGAAGATGAGTATTTTTTAATGGGAGACAATCGTCCTCATTCCACGGATTCAAGAAGAGTGGGTGTTTTTCATAAAAGTGAAATGACAAGTGTAGGAATCTTTATTTATTTTCCATTCCAAGAATGGGGCATAAAGTAAAAGAAAATTAATTGCATGTTTCTCATTTGAGAAGCATCTTTTTTAATGCTTTAAAAATAACCAAAAAGTCAATGACTATTTAGAAATCTTCTTTTTTTACAAATTCTGACTATGATAAGATAATTTTAGAAAAAGGAGGTCAATTAATATGAAAAAAACATTTCAAAAGATAATGACAATTGGTATATGTTTGGCAATGGTAATGTATACTTTCTTGCCGGTTACGAGAGTAGCTGCTGAGGAGTCAACTGTGAATTTACGATTTGATAGCAACAATATCAGTGGAAATGTAGTAACATTTACAGTTGATAATAAAGATGTAACATTGACAGTCAATGGTGCTACTATCACAAAAAATGGTGATAATTATGAAATCAATATCGATCGAAGTAATTTAGGAGCTGTAACATTTACCATCGGAGATACTTTTGATGCTGAAACAATGGAAGTAGTTGTAAGAGGTGCAAATGACTATCGTAATTCAATAGCTGTGAACGACTCTAAAGCTTCACTAGAAGGATTAACTTTTCCTGATGTTTTGAATTTAAACATTGAACATAAAAATAATGGTGGAAACAATCAGAATTCAACTGTGAATGTACGATTTGATAGCAACAATATCAGTGGAAATGTAGTAACATTTAAAGTTGATGATAAAGATGTAACATTGACGGTCAATGGTGCTACTATCACAAACGGTGAAATAGAAATCGATCGTAATAATTTAGGAGCAGTAACGTTTACCATCGGAAATACTTTTAATGATGAAACGATGGAAGTAGTAGTAAGAGGTGCAAATGAATATAATAATTCATTAGCTGTGAACAACTCTACAGCTTCACTTAATGGCTTGAATTTTCCTGATGGAGGGTTACACTTAAGTATTGAAAACAAAAATAATGGCGGCAATCCTCCGGGGCCTGGAGAAGGTGGAGAAGCAGTAGGTGGAGAAGACAGTATTGCTTTTGACATTGCTTTTACTGGCACAAATATGCATGTTTGGATCAATGGCAAAGATGTTAACAATTTTAATGGTACTGTTGAAAGAGCAGGATCTGTTAATACTGAATCAACGAATGTATTGCGTTTTCAAGAAGATTTTGGAGATAAACCGGTGGCTGAATATGAGATCAATGGAATAACATATAAAGTTGGTATGTCAGGTGTAGAAGAAAAAGAGGGACAGGGTATATTTATTACGGTACCAGGTGCTGATAAATATGTCATTCGTGGTACAGCGGTTGCAAATGCTGTTGTTGATAGAACCATTATATGGGCCAATGTTGATGCTGATACAAATTCTGAAGAATACAATGAGGATATGTTACTAAAACATGGTAGCGCAAAAATCATTGCAGTATATGATGAACAGGGAAACAGAGTTCCTACCAATGATTACATTGGAAAAGATGCCGATGAATATGGAGTCAGTAAAGATGGACTTGGATGGGCTAAGGTAATACCAGGTTCTAAAGTAGTATTTGAATTTGTTCCTGAGTATGGATATCAATTAACAAGTGTAATGTCCAACGGTTTTGCGTTAGAACCACAAGATACGATCAATCAATATACTTTTATAATGCCAGATGCAAACGTTCATTTCTCAGCTGAATTTACGAAAACGGAAGATGTAGTAAAAGCAGATTCTGAAAAGGTTTCAGGTGGTAATATTGAATTGGGTAATGATTTGGCAGGTGGTTCAGCACAGTTAACAGTAAGTGACGTTGAATTAAGTGCAGATAAGATTGCCGGATTTAACGAAGCTGCAGGTGAATATACTGTTTCAAATTATTTAGATATCAATTTATATAATGTATATTATAAAGGTAAAAACGATGCGGATGATGTATGGCTCGATCAGATCGATGAATTAGAGGAATATGCTATTATTTCTATTCAGTTGGAAGATGGAGTCGATGCAGATGATATCGTGATCGTTCATAATGTACATAATGGTGATGAATATGAAATCATTGAAATTGATTCATATGATCCAGAAACCAATACCATTACATTTAAAACAAAATCATTCTCTAACTATGCGATAGCTACTAAAAAAGATCCTGTCAAAGTGAATGCTAATGAAAAAGAAGCTGCTCAAATCATGGAAGAAACTACTAAAATCATTGACAAGATCCTTACCGGAAAGACAGTAGAGGGAATTTCACCAAGTTTGCAAGAAGCAATCAAAGATGCTGTTGATAATAATAAGATCATTACTATAGATCTTAAGAAAGACAGCGTTAAAGAAAGCGATGTGTCAAAAGATGCTGCTGAGATTCAATCACTGATGGGAAGCAATGCTCATGTTTCAGGCTACTTTGATATCACAATTGAAGTGAGCATTGAAGGAACATATGCAGGGAACATCACACTTCTTGATGATGTATTGATCATAACATTAAATGTGCCAAATGATCAGCCTGAAGTAACATCTGGATATACAAGAAAATACACTGTTGTACGAGTTCATGATGGAGTAGCAGAAAAATTGGATACAACATTCAATGATGATGGTACCATCACATTTAAAACGGATAAATTCTCGACTTATGCTATTACCTATACGGACAGTAGAACATCGACTCCTGATACTGGAGATGACATTTCTGTTTACTTAACAACATTACTTTTGAGTGCCACAGGCATTGCAGGAGCAGGTTTATTCTTTCTTAAAAGAAAAAAAGTATCAGATTGCTGATTTGCTTTTAAAATCAAATAACATAAAAGAAGAGGCTGTAACGAAATAGAAAAATTTCGAAGATGAAATTCATTCTATAGAGGT
>CAMEUL010000136.1 GCA_945938205.1 uncultured Traorella sp.
CATGAAGGCGATAACGGTTATTTGTTGATTCACAGTATTTTGCTTCTCTTGAATCAACATAATCAGAAATTGCCTGAACAATTTGTACTCCTAAGTCATCTGCTTCCTTTAGATGTCCAAATCCTTTCATAGGATCAGTAATGCCTAAAAGATGGTTGACACATTCAGCTAATCCTACAAGTCCAAACATTCCCGTAAAGTTTTCTTGTTTCAAGAACCCTTCTGTCACCAAGAAGTTGGATTTAAAGAAGGCACTCTTTTCAACGATAAAGCAGATTCTCTGATTCATGGCTTCCCACTGCAGTTTGCAGTAGAAAGGAAGGACACGATTCATAAAGTCTTCCACACTGTTTGCTTTGAGTGACATTTCATAAAGACGCAAACGCATTAGGGTATATCCCCCACCTGCCATCGTCAATCCATTATAGCAGCTGGCAATGGCATATTTATCGCTCCATTCATTGACAAACATACGATGGTTGGCAAAAGAAGGTTTCGCTGTTTTCATCATACATACAGCACTGCGTTCAGCAAAAGCATCACTGGTCAGTTCTGGATCATATTTCAGAGTCAAGTTTGGAATTGCCAGTTGCATTTCTTCTGTCAGTTCAAGAATCAAACGACCTGTTACTGTTTCTTTTGGTCCAATATTGGCATGAACAAAAGAATCACATAATGTACGGTCAATATTCAAAAGGAATAATCTTAAACACTTTTTCGCTTCTTCTTCAGAAATCTTTAAAGTAAATGGTTCCAACAGATTGTCCAATTCTCCTAAGAATACCGGAAATGATGTAATGGAAGGAACATGACGATACATGATCAAAAGATTATTTGTTGCTTCCCATAAATCTGTAGGAGGTTCCAACTGCAAGAATTTACTTCCTTCATTGATAAACTTCTGATAATCCGGAATGATATAACGTGGACGATATGGCAAATTACCTTCGCCCAAATCACAGATGATTCCCTCTTCTTTTGCTTTCACATAATCAGGATCCAATTCTAGTGTATGATCCATGCTTTCAGCCAGTCGTGCCAATGCCAATAACTGCTGATGATAGGTCAATGTGGTATCCTGTACAATTTTTAATACGTCTTCCATAAAATACCTCCATGTTTGACTTCAGTATAATAGATTTTTTATTTTTTTTCCATTAAAACAATTTATTTTTTTATTTGATTGTGATAGATTATTTATGTATTTCAAGAAAGGAAAAAAATATGAAAAAATTATACTCAGGTAAAACAAAAGATGTTTTTGAATTAGAGAACGGCAACGTCCTATTGAAATTTAAAGATGACTGCACAGGAAAAGATGGAGTCTTTGATCCAGGTGAAAACTCTGTTGGATTAACTATTGAAGGAATTGGACGCGCCAACCTTGAAACATCCATTCATTTTTTTGAAATTCTTAAAGATGCAGGCATCAAGACACATTATGTTGGTGCCAATATTGAAGATGCGACAATGGAAGTTCTTCCTGCCAAAGTATTTGGGAAAGGATTAGAAGTTATTTGCCGTTTAAAAGCAACCGGAAGCTTCATCCGTCGCTATGGTGACTATATTGAAGATGGTACAGAACTGACAGGCGGTTATGTGGAAACAACGCTGAAAGATGATGAACGTTGTGACCCACTGATTACCTGCGAAGGACTGGTAGCCTTAAATATCATGACCAAGGAAATGTTTGAATCCATGAAGGAACAGACATTAAAGATTACTCACATTGTGGCAGAAGATCTGGCTAAGAAAGGTTTAGATCTTTACGATATCAAATTTGAATTTGGCTACAACAACAACGAAGTCATTCTGATTGATGAAATTGCCAGTGGAAACATGCGTGTTTACAAAGATGGCAAGATCGTAGATCCTATGGATCTGACATCTATCATTCTTGGAAAATAGTACTCAATAGACAAAATCCTCCGTATACGGAGGATTCTTTTTAAATAGGATACAAGTAAAGATATACAGTTTTTAGTTTCCCTGTTCTTTCGCAAATTCATAGAAAGCACTATAATTAACACCACGCAAAAGATGAATAGTGTTCGAATCAACAAATTCGAAATAAGGTCCACAATCATCGTCAGTAACAAAATAATATACTTTATTATAATCATGTTTTTCATATATAATCTTCCCTTCTTTACCGAAAGTATTGACTATTTCTTGATATTTGTTTTCATCTCCTTCAAAATGATAGGAATTTCCATCAATGACAAATTTTAGATCTGAATCATATTCATAATTATACGTACCATTTATTCTTTGATTCGATTTTATGACATTTGAAACAGAAAAACATATAAATATTGCAACTAATACAATCCATAGTTTTTTCATAAAAAACTCCTTCTTTTTTCTGTGGTTTAAATCACTTTTTATTCATATCAATAAACTACATAAGAAACATATCCAGTATAACTAAAGTTACCCATCTTCCATCCATTTGAGTAATATTCTGAAGGCCATGAACCACTTGTAGCATCATTTTTGTAAATCAGAATTGCTGTAGTACCTGGCTTATGAAGCCAATATCCACTTTGATATTTCATAAAGTGAAAGTCTATTAGTTCTCCATTTGAATTATAAGTTCTTCTAAACGCAATTTTTGTTTCTCCACTTTGTGGCTGCTAACTTGCTGATGAAAGACGAGCATTAGTATACCCTAATGCCTTTAAGTCGTTAATTACTGCATTTTGAAAAGTAGAAATATTGCATGTTGCATAGTCAATATTTGTACTAAAGTTCCCAGGTGCATATCCTCCAGATGTCCTACCAATCGCAAACAAATAACAGTTGTAATTCAAGTTTCCAGAATTCTTATAAACAAAATTATATGTTCCTGGATTATAATTTCCTGCTTCCCCTATATTTGGAATAGCCGAATATGTTGATATTGGAATCTCCTCATAATTAAAATCTAAGTTTTCTTCATTAATTGCACTTATTGGGCTACTTATATATTCTGGAATCTCATTATCATTTGCATAGATAACGTTTATAACCGAAAAAGATATCAATCCAAACGTTATAAAACATATAAACAATTTTTTTATCATATTCTTACCTTTTTCTTATTTGATCTTTTATACAGATATAGCAATAATTTTTCTAAATGACAATCTACCATCATTTTAGTATGAAAGCACTATATGCTCATTTTCTATCCATTGGTATATCCTCCTTCTAATCTTTTCATTAGATTAACACTTTCAACAAGGGAAAAAAAGAGATGTTTTTTTCGAAAAAAGTTTCTTCTTTACTTGTAAGAATTAAAGATATCTTAAAGTTTTTTTATTTTTACCCCGCTATTTTTTTAAGGGCTTTTTTTATACTTTTCTATATTTCAACTACCAGTATTCCTTCTTTTGAAAGTTCTATTTTTTGATAGATCACACCATCTTTAAATTCAAAAGCTCCTCCTTTACTAACAGGATCCTCTGATAACGAATTGATGAGAAGTGTATGATTTGCTGCTAACTGTGCCTGTTTCGCATATTCATTGGCTTCCATATCATCCAAATCAAAATTGACATATACCGGCCATATTAATATTCCATTCGTTTTAAATCTTTTCGGATAGATCCACATGTCACCACATAAAGTAATATTCATTTCATATCCTTTATAATTAAAAGGATCACTATTATTTCCTTCTTTATAATGATCATTTGTTTTTTCATATTCTTTCCAATTCTTGCTGATTCTTCGATAATTATGCAAGACTTTCCCGTTATCGATCAAAATATAAGATGAATATATGTCTTCCTTATCTTTCTCAATGTATCCCATCATAACTGAGGTATTAGTTTCAATGGTCAGTTTCTTGATTATGTCCATATATTTGGAATCTTGTTCCACGGCCATTTTAATATCTCTATTATAGTCAGAAGTTATTGTACCAAATCCTTGAAGAAATGCTTCGCCAAAGCATAGAAGATCCACATTACTTTCTTTGAAGGCTTTTTTTATTTGTGAAAGATTAAATTCTATATCATTATTCCTGCATTCATAAGACACTAAACCAATTTTCATCATCTCACGCTCCAAACTGAGTATATCACACATACTTTTTGATCTCAATCAAGGCAAGTAAACTGTTGGTGTGTATATTTTTTCTCATTTAAATGATAGTATTGATTAAGGAGGAGCATTATGAATCAAGGTAAAACAGGTAAGTTTATTGCGGAAAAGAGAAAAGAAAAAGGATTTACACAGGAACAGTTAGCAATAAAACTGAATATTAGTAAAAATGCCGTCAGCAAATGGGAAAGAGGAGTTTCCCAAAGTTAAAGATACCACATCAATCCCACGCGGACTTTTGCTCAA
>CAMEUL010000137.1 GCA_945938205.1 uncultured Traorella sp.
GATTGCACGACCACATCTTTTCCTTCAAGCAGTATAGGAATCACCTTTTCCTGTACAGGAAGCACTGTCTTGTATTCTAACTGATCTATTGCTTTTAACAGTTCTTGGCTCAGATTCATTTCTTCAAATTTCATGTTTATCACCTTTCTTATTTTACCACAATATCTGATTCATTTTGAAATGTTTCACAAATGATGATAGAATATGAATGGTGATTACATGATTTTTATTTGTTACAGAAAGTGTTCGACTTGTCAGAAGGCCAAAAAACATCTATTGGAAATGAATGTTGACTTCGAAGAACGTCCCATTGAGATGGGTGTCACACAAGAAGAATTGAGAAAATGGATTCCTCTTTCAAAAAAAGAGATCCATCAATTCTTTAATACGAGCGGAAAGATATATAAGAGTGAAAATTTCAAAGAAAAACTGAAACTCATGACAGAGGATGAGAAAATCAAAGCATTATCCGAAAATGGCATGCTTGTGAAACGTCCCTTATTAGTTGGAGATGACTTTGTACTTGTAGGATATAAAAAAGAACAATATGATGAAATAGGTGAGAAATATGGAAAAAAACAGTGAAAGTCTAGAAATGTATCTGGAGACCATGTATCTTCTGGATCTTGTTCATGGGAAAATCAGAAGCGTGGATATTGCTTCGAAATTGAATGTTTCTAAACCAAGCGTCAACAAAGCCGTCAATGTCCTCAAAGACATGGGATATCTGACACAGGAAACCTATGGCAATATTCATCTAACGGATGCAGGAAAAAAAGAAGCGAGGAAAATCTATGACCGTCATACCATTCTTTCCTGCTACTTGGAAGAAGTTCTTGGAATATCTCATGACATTGCGGAAATTGATGCTTGTAAGATGGAACATATCCTGAGTGATGAAACTTTTTCTAAAATTAAAGAAATTGTAAAAAGAGAATGTAGAAAGTAAAGAGAATATGTTTCTCTTTATTTTTGAATTGTTATTCGGAGTAAAATATGAGTTAAGAATTGGAAAATTACTACAAGAAATTTTGTGAAGACAAACGCTTGATACGTAAATATGGACAAGTGGAATATTAAACGTCCATGAAGTATATTCATCATTATCTTGCAAAGCTTGATCATCCGAAAATACTAGACGTCGGTGCCGGAACAGGAAGATACAGCGTACAATTAGCAAACGAAGGATACGATGTCACAGCGATTGAATTGGTAAAGAGTAATCTTGGTGTATTAAAAGCAAAAAAAAGCAGTGTAAAGGCATATCAGGGTACCGCATTAGATTTAAGCCGATTTGAAGATAACAGTTTTGATCTTACATTAGTGTTTGGACCGATGTATCATCTCTATACATTAAAAGATAAAGTGCAGGCATTAAAAGAAGCTCATCGCGTTACAAAGCCGAATGGTTATATTTTAGTGGCATATTGCATGAATGAATTTAGTGTGATTACATATGCATTTAAAGAGAATCATGCTTTAGAGTGTATTCAAAAGGGTAAACTTGACAAGAATTTCCATATTCATTCTGTAGAAGAAGATTTATATGATTATGTACGAATTGAAGATATTGATGAAATAAATCGGCATGTGAATGTCAAACGAGTGAAAATAGTCGCATCGGATGGACCGGCAAACTATCTTCGTGAAACGATCAATCAAATGGATGAAAAAACATTTGAAGCATTTATGGAGTATCATTTATCTACTTGCGAGCGAATGGATTTATTAGGAGCAAGTGGTCATACATTAGATATTTTACAAAAATTATAATAAATAAACAAAAAACGCATCTTATCTCTTAACTGAACTTGATGCATAAAATGCAGGCTGTCATCTTTTGGATGATTGTCTGCTTTTCATTCATAAAAAAAGATGAACCGTTTCATTTCGTTCATCTTTCTATTTGAAGTTATTTAGAGGATTCTTTTCTCTGTTTTAAATAGATAGCCAGTACTGCGATATCTGCAGGATTGACCCCGGAAATGCGGCTTGCCTGTCCAACTGTAAACGGCTGATACTTTTTCAGTTTCTGGCGTCCTTCCAGGGAAAGATTTTCAACTGCATCATAATCTACATCCACAAGTTTCATTTTCTCCATGGATTGGAGTTTTTGAGCTTCTTTTTTTGCTTTTACGATATAGCCTTCATATTTAGTTTCAATTTCAATCTGTCGAGCTACTTCATCGCTTATATCAAGTTCCATATATTCAGATAAACCTCTGATGGTGATATTAGGTCTTTTCAAAAGTTCAAGAGCACTCATGCCTTCGTGGAGCTCTTCAAAGCCATTTTCCTTTAGATAAGCAGATATATTTGATTTAGGTGTAAAGCGTATCTGTGACAGTTTTTCTGTCATTTCAGCGATTTTGTTTTCTTTTTGACGATAAGCACGGATCCTTAATTCAGGCAACAATCCGATCGCATATCCTTTTTCAGAAAGTCTTCGGTCGGCATTATCATGGCGCAATAAAAGTCGATATTCTGCACGGGATGTCAGAAGACGGTAAGGTTCCTGTGTTCCTTTGGTTACCAGATCATCAATCAGAACACCGATGTATGCCTCATCGCGTCCTAAAATCAGAGGTTCTTTTCCCTGCAGTTTTAGTGCCGCATTAATTCCAGCCATCAACCCTTGTCCTGCTGCTTCTTCATAGCCGCTTGTTCCATTGATCTGACCGGCGCAGAACAGATTTTCTATATTTCTCAGTTCCAAAGTTGGTTTTAACTGTAAAGGATCAATTGCATCATATTCAATCGCATAAGCATATTTCTGAATACGGCAGTTTTCAAGCCCCGGAAGACTTCTCAGCATTTTCTCCTGGATATCATGAGGCATGGATGTGGAAAATCCCTGTACATATGTAGTTTCAAGATCTTTGGATTCAGGTTCTAAGAATATCTGATGTCTGCTTTTGTCAGCAAAACGAACGATCTTATCTTCAATGGATGGACAGTAACGAGGTCCTACCCCTTTGACAAGCCCGGAATACATAGCACTTCTCTGAAGATTGTCCTGAATGATCTGATGAGTCAAGGGAGACGTATATGTCAAATGACAAACCCACTGTTTATCATAAGGCAAGACATCTTCTTTTTTAGTGTCATAAGAGAAACAGACAAAGTCCTGTGTTCCCGGTTGGATTTCAGTTTTAGAGAAATCAATGCTATCTGTGTAGATGCGGGCAGGTGTTCCTGTTTTCAAACGGAATGTTTGTATTCCCTGATCTCTTAAGCTTTGAGACAGATTCTTCGTTGTAGGTTCGCCTTCAGGGCCACTTTCTGTGGAAGTATGCCCCACCAAAATGTTACTGCTCATGAAAGTACCACTCGTCAAAACGAGTGCTTTACAAGAGATCACAGATCCATCCTGCAGGGTAACTCCTGTCACCTTTTTGTTTTCAAAATTAATCTTCTCTACGATGCATTCTTTCACTTCCAGATTTTGGGTATGTAGACACACATCCTGCATATATTTTTTATAAGCAATTTTGTCGGACTGCACACGTAAAGACTGAACACCCGGTCCTTTATTCGTATTCAGCATTTTCAGTTGCAAGGCTGTTTTGTCTGCTGCCTTGCCCATTTCGCCACCCAGGGCATCAATCTCGCGAACCACGATCCCCTTGGCAGGTCCTCCAACGCTTGGATTGCATGGCATAGATGCAATCATATCAATATGCATGGTCAAAAGCATTGTTTTCTGTTTCATTCGGGCACAGGCAAGTGCTGCTTCCACACCGGCATGTCCCCCTCCTAATACAATTACATCTACCATTCTGATCACCTCAAATTTGCCTATTTATCATAGCACTTTTCATTCCAAAATAAAAGAACACTTTCATGAATGGCAAAGAAAAGGATATGGTTAGACCATATCCAATTCAGAGGACGGGTTTTCATGATTCTTTTCAGAATTCTTTTTATAAAAAGCACGAATAAACAAACCAAGGGCCAACAGTGTACCCATGATTCCTACACACAAACCTACCGTTTCCGCAAGTGCAACATTTCCGGCAAAGAGTGCACCAAACCCTTCCGGAGCAATCACAATATAATCAAGAACGACAACACTCATGAATAATGCCGGAAAGAGTGCAATCAGGTATTGACGGTCTTTTTTTCTTAGATAAGAAGCAGCTGCCCATAGTGCCACTGCCGCTAGTGTCTGATTCGCCCATGCGAAATAACGCCAAATGATCTGAAAGTCCACAAACAGCAGGACAATAGCAATCAAGAAGACCGGTATCATAATTTTATAACGAGCTAGGATGCTTTCCTGATTCATATTCATTGCATCTGCAATTGTCAAACGTATAGAACGAAAAGCCGTA
>CAMEUL010000138.1 GCA_945938205.1 uncultured Traorella sp.
GCAATGACGATACCACCTTTACTGGTTCCATCCAGTTTAGTGAGAATCACTCCGGTAAGTGTGGTCACTTCATGGAAGATTTCCGCTTGAGATAAACCATTCTGTCCGGTAGTCGCATCCAGCACTAACCAGGCTTCATGAGGAGCTCCTTCGATTTCTTTATCAAGTACTCGTCGCATCTTAGATACTTCATTCATCAGATTGACTTTATTATGAAGTCTTCCCGCAGTATCACAGATCAGAATGTCAATATCATGCTCTTTCGCATAACGGCAGCCATCCACCAAAACAGAACTTGGATCTGCGTTTTCTCTTCCCTTGATGCAAGGAATGCCTAAACGATTCGCCCATTCATCAAGTTGATCCACTGCTCCTGCACGGAAGGTATCTGCTGCTACCAAAGCCACACGTTTGCCCTGATCCATATAATGATGCGCCAGTTTGGCAGTTGTCGTTGTCTTCCCACTGCCATTGACTCCAACCATCATGATGACTGTTGGTCCTTCTTCATTTTCATGAAATGGCTCTTCTTCATGCTGATTGTAAATATCTGATAATACTTCTACCAAACAATCTTCAATTTCTTCAGCGGTTTTCAGTTTCTGATCCATGGCTCTGTTTTCCACTTCATCTACGACTTTTTGTGCTGTATGGATGCCTAGATCTGCTTCCAGAAGAATCACCATCAGATCTTCCAAGAATTCTTCATTCACACCGGAGAAATTCAGCGACAGTTTGCGGATACGGTCTGAAAAGGAATGACGACTTTTTTCAAGTCCCTTCAGATAACGGTCCTGATCATTTTTTGAAGAAAATGTATTTTTCAGTTTGGATAGAAATCCCATTATTTCCCTCCGTTCTCATCAATATAATCTAAAGCTTCACTCAACTGTACTCGTAAAAGTGAAGAAATCCCCTTCTGTTTCATGGTAACACCATACAGGGCTTCACATTGCTCCATGGTACCTGGACGATGTGTCACCACGATAAACTGGCTTCCATCTTTGAAATGCGAGATATATTTCGCAAATCGTTCTACATTGGCTGTATCCAAGGCAGCCTCCACTTCGTCAAACACACAAAGTGGCATGGAAGAACATCTAAGTATTGAGAAAAGTACACAAATGGCTACTAAACTCTTTTCTCCTCCACTTAACAGTGTCAGATTCTGAATATTCTTTCCTGGAGGCTGGACATCGATATCCACACCTGTATTTAAGATATCATTTGGATCTACCAATTTTAAGGATGCTTTCCCTCCGCCAAACAATCTTCTGAATTCATCATTCAGCTGCATGTTGATCTTATCGAAGCTTTCTTTGAACTGCTTCACCATGATTTCATCCATTTCATCAATGGCTTCCAAGATCTTGCTTTTCGCATTTTCAAGATCCTCTTTCTGTTTGTTTAAGAAGTCATAACGTGTAGAAACTTCTTCATACTGTTCCGGTGCTTCCAGATTGATGTTTCCCAATGCGGTAATTTCATTTCTCAGTTCCAATACACGCTTTCTGGCTTCTTCACCATTCTGTTCCACCTTCTGTGTTTTCGCGAACTCATAGGTCATTTCATAAGTGCTGCTTAAACGTGCCAGAGAGTTTTCAAGATTGGTTTCAGCTTTGACTTTTTCCAATTCTACATCTCTTTCCTGCTGATTGATCACATTGCTTTCACGGCGAATCTGACGGATCTGCATGTCAATGCGTTCTGCTTCACTTCCGGCCTTATATCTTCGATCACGTTTTACCTTGATCAAAGATGTGATCTCATCACGACGCTTATAGGCATTCGATAACTGAGAGATCAAAGAATCTTCATGTGAGATCTCCAGTTCCTGATTTTCTTTCGGATTAAGTTCTTCATACTGCACTTTCAAAGAATCCATCTTTGATTTTTTCGCATCTACGATAGGTGTCAGTGTCGCTAGATCGATCTGAATCTGAACGATCTCACCTGACAGGATTTCTCGTTTGCTGGTAAGTGAAGCAATTTTTGTTTCAAGTTCCTTCACTTGAAATTCTTGTTTTTCCAGTTGTGTTTTCACATCCTGCCATTCTTTTTTCAGAGTCAATGGAGAAGCATTCTGACGGGAACGTCCCCCACTCATGGAACCATCCTTATTGACGGTTTCTCCATCCATTGTTACGATCTTATACTTATAATGCAGTGCTTTGGCCAGTTCATTCGCATTGGCTAGATTATCACATATTAGAATATGTCCTAAAAGATAGGAATTAACGATTTGATAGATATCATCACAATCTACAAAATCACTGGCTACTCCTAAATAACCGTTCATGTTTTCACAGATAATCTGTTGTTCCTTTGGTAAGACTCTTTCTCGACATACACTTAATGGCAGAAAAGTAGCACGTCCGGATTCATTTTTCTTCAGATAGGTAATGGCATGACGTGCACTCATTTCATCTTTACAGACAATATGATACATCGCTCCCGCAATGGCACTTGAAATTGCCTGCTCATAAGAATCATGTGGTTTTAACACCAAGGAAACAACGCCTAAGATTCCCATAAAGGTATCTTTCGCATTCATGATGGTAGATACACCTTGCTGATGATTGAAAGGTGAAGCCACCAGATTTTCAAGAACACTACTTCTGTTTCTTAGTTTAACTAAATAAGCATTTTGTTCATTATAAGCATCTTTTTCCTGATTTAAACGATAAAGAAGCTTATCGTCTTCTTCCTGTTTTAATGCATAATTGACCTGTAAGTCATTGACACGCTGTACACGGTCATTGTATTCATATGTAACTTCTTTCAGCATCGCTTTCACTTCTTTGAGTTTTTCTTCATTTGAAGCGGTCTGAAGAGCATATTTACGTTTTTCATCAATTTCGGTCTTGCTGGCTTCCAGATGTTGGATCTCATTCATCACCTGAACAAAGGATTCCTGCAGCTGGTTGATTTCATGATCCAGTGCACTCATTTCCTTCTTTAGTTCCAGATTTTTGGCTTCACCAACACCAATTGTCGTTTCATGAATGGCTTTTTTAGCTTCCAGATCAAAAGCTTTCTTTTTCAGTTCTTCAATTTTCTGATTCAGTGTTTCTATTTCATCGACCAGAACACTGATTTCAATGGTTTCAAGTTCTTTTTTCTTTTCAAGATATAAAACAGCTTTTTTGGCTTGTCGCTTTAAAGGAGTTACTTGTCGTTCAAGTTCCAGGATGATATCTTCCAAACGATCCAAGTTTTCCTGTGTACGATTGAGTTTTCCCAAGGACTCATTTTTTCTTTTCTTGTATTTGGATACACCTGCGGCTTCTTCAAATAATGCACGTCTTTCTTCAGGCTTGCTTTCCACAAAATTTGCAACCGTTCCCTGAGAAATGATACTTAAAGAATCTCTCCCCAGCCCTGTATCCATGATCAGTTCCTTGACATCTTTCAAACGACAAGGTGTCTTATTGATGAAATATTCTCCTTCACCGGTATTGCGGTGCAATCGACGGGTAATTTCCACCTCATCATACTCCACATTGAGATAATGTTTCGTATTATCTAACACCAGTGTAACTTCTGCCACATTGACCGGTTTACGGGTATCTGTTCCATTAAAGATGACATCACTCATCTTCTCACCACGAAGACTTTTGACTGACTGTTCACCTAATGCCCATCGAAGCGCATCCGCAATATTGCTTTTCCCGCATCCATTTGGACCTACTATTCCTACAATGTCGCTGTCAAAGCTGATGATGGTTTTATCTGCAAAGGATTTAAACCCCTGTAACTCAATTCTTTTAAGGAACATAGAAACCTCCATATTAACTATAAGATTATAGCACACTTTCTTTTAAAACGGATATTTTTCACGCATATTCCTACATTTTGTATCTAGTGTTGATTACTATATCTTCGGTTTATTTAGACAATTTAAGGATTTTGACGTTTTTTTCATTTTCATAACGTTGTATAATATAAGAGAGGAGTGATTGTATGGACAAAATTGAAGAAGCTATGAACAGCAAATCAATGAAAAACGTGATTGAACTAAGTTTTGGTGAAGAAGTTGGCAATGCGATTACCCATGGTGTGATGGCCTTCATCTGTCTTGTGATTCTTCCGGTAGTTGCCATCAAAGCCTACTTACAAGGCGGTGCTTTACAGGCAACAGGAGTCAGTGTTTTCATCATTTCCATTTTTCTGATGTTTCTGGTCAGCTGTCTCTATCATTCCATGAAATATGATACCGGACAGAAAACCATCTTTCGTATCCTGGATCACTGTTTTATCTATGTTGCCATCGCTGGAACATATACACCGATTGCTCTTTGCATCATTCAGGGATGGCAAGGGATCCTGAT
>CAMEUL010000139.1 GCA_945938205.1 uncultured Traorella sp.
CGATCTGCATTTTTGTTTGCAATTTGAATTTTCTGTATTGTTTTATACAAAATATAACGGACAACAGACAGGAAAGGATTTCTGCACATAAAACTGCATAGATGAGACCCTCCAATCCGGCTAGAGCGTTCATGAGAAAAAGAATGGGAATAAAGACAATGCCTTGACGAGTCATGGAAATGAAAGTAGCGGATCTTGTGTTGCCGCTTGCCTGCAGGAAATTCACTCCGACATAGAATAATCCCAAAAAAGGAGCACTCAGCAGATGAATGATCAGAATGTGTGTTGACATCTCTATCATTTGAGGATCTTGCAGGAACAGACTTACAAGAACATCTTTTCCCCAATAACATAAGGACGCTAAAATGATTGCACTGAATAGACTAGTGAGTGCGGTGTCTTTCAGGATTTCTTTTGATCGCTTGACATCAAGAGCGCCATAATTATAAGCCATTAAAGGTTGAACACCAATACAGATACCCATGGCAACCATAGCAACGACCATCGTAGCTTTGTTAGCTACAGACATCGAGGTAATAACACCGGCTCCATAAATGGCCAGCATCTGATTTTGAAAAGTTGTGGCAAAGGACAGCATCACATTGTTGACGGCACTGGGAATCCCTAATCCGAAAATATGGAAAGCTTCCTGATAAGTCAACGTGAGATCTTTTGGTGAACATGAAAGAAGCTCGCTTTTTCGGATGTGCTTCAACAGATATAGGCATCCTGCAACATTTCCTAGAGCCGTTGCAATGGCTGCTCCCTGAACTCCCATTTTCATCATGCTGATCAAAATAGGATCTAAAAGGATATTCACCAATGTGGCAATTCCATTGGCAATCATGGATTCTTTAACACTTCCTTCACCACGAACGATATTTGCGAAAGCATTGGTGAACAGAATGGCTGGAGAAGCTAATAGCAAGACCACAATATATTCCTTGGTGAAACTATAAGTGGAAGCATCACATCCTAAAAACATGAGAAAGGGATCTAAGAAGATGAAAATCAAAATACTCATCAAAATACCCAGAACAAGAGAAGAAAGGGCGCAGAAACTGGAATACTTTTTAGCGTTTTCCTTTTTTCCGGCACCAAAAGCCTGAGCGATCGCAGTACACCCTCCTGAACCTAACAGGGTTCCAAGAGCCATCAGCAATGTAAAGAGGGGACTTGCCAAAGAGACAGCCGTAATCATCAAATGATTCTGCGTTTGAGCAATGAAGTAAAGGTCTGCCATATTGTAAAGCACCATGACCAGCATGGTAATAACGGCTGGTATGCACATCGATGCGATAGCTTTCCATACAGGGGTTTCTTTAAATAATGTTTCAGTATTCATATTTCCTCCATTATCGAGACACTTGTTGTCTCTTTACATTTGCATTATAATAAATCTATCAATCTTTACAATCATCAATACAAGAACAAATGTTGGGATAATAAAAAGGAGACACTATGAATATCAAAAACAATCAGCGCTATCAGGAAAATGAAGAAAAGATGCAGAGAGTATTTTTAGATCTTTTGCAGGAAAAGTCCTTCAATAAGATCACTGTCCGGGATATTTGTGAAAAAGCACAAGTAAACCGATCTACTTTCTATACGCATTATTTGGATATGATCGACTTGCTTGAAAAAACACAAATGAGCTTTCAAAAGAAAATGACAGAAGTTTTTGTAAATACAAGTGCAAATCAAACTTATTTCAGTGAAAAAAAGTATTTAGAGATGAGTCTTGAGAAAATCAAAGAAGACAAATTGTTCTATCAGGTGTATTTTCATGGACTTGGGAATCGCTATATGAACTGGGGAGTGGATGTTTTGGTTGAAAAGAAGTTCATTCCGGAATTATCGCTTCAAGATGAAAGTGAAAAAGAAAACTTTAGAGTGCGATTTGAATTTTTTAAGGCCGGTATGTTTTCCGGTATTACATACTGGCTGGATCATGACTGTCAGATGCCGGTAAAAGAAATCTGTGATATTTTTTGGGAATATTATCCGGTCAAAAAGTGAACCATTTGCAATCTTTACTCATATCCTATAATATAAATGAACAAGGATGTGATGCTATGAACTGGTTTTCATTATTGAACTATAATCTGAATCGTGTGCTGGAAGTAGATCCGGCTGCCAAAAGTAAAATAGAAGTTTTATTGCTTTATCCACATATCAATGCTTTGATCCATTATCGGATCGGACATTTTTTCTATAAACATCATCTTTATTTCATTGCTCGTTTTTTTGGACAAATGGGCCGTTTCTGGACCAATATTGAAATTCATCCCGGAGCAACCATCGGGAAAGGATTGATCATTGACCATGGAACAGGCTGTGTTATTGGTGAAACAGCCATTATCGGAGATGACTGTCTTTTGTATCATGGTGTGACCATTGGAGGTAATGGAAAAGAAAAAGCCAAACGTCATCCGACCTTAAAAAACCATGTCATGGTCGGATGCAATGCCAGTGTACTTGGCAATATCACCATTGGAAACAATGTACAGATTGGTGCCAACAGTGTAGTTGTCAAGGACATCGAAGATAATCAGGTCGCCTATGGTTTGGCTGCCAGCATCAAGAAAGTAAAGAAACAGGAGCACGATGTGTGTCCAATCATAGAAAACGTGAACGAGTGAGTATTCACTCGTATTTTTATTTGTGATAAAATACTGAAAGAGGTGATGATAATGACAACGATTGAAGAATTCCTGCATTTCGCTAATGTTTCATCTACAATGTTTCATGCGGCAGAAAATGTAAGAAAAATGTGCGTTAATTTTATAGAACTGAAAGAAGGAGAAGCATGGCATCTTGAAAAAGGAAAAAGCTATGTGGTCAGTCGTAATGGAAGCAGTGTGATTGCTTTCAGTATCGGGAAAAACTAGATCAATTATCTTTTAATATTTGTGCTTCTCATACCGATTCTCCTTGTTTCAAGCTAAAAGAAAATGGTGAAGTGGAAATGCCGCATGCCTTAAAAGGAAATGTAGAAGGTTATGGTGGAATGATCGTCAACACTTGGCTGGATCGTCCTTTGAAGATATCCGGAAGAGTTTTTGTTCAAAGCAAGGGACGCATTGAATCCATGCTGTATGATTCCAAAACAGCTCTTTGTGCCATTCCGAATGTTGCCATTCATATGAACAGGAAACTGAATGATGGCTATGTGTATAATTTACAGGCCGATATGATGCCTTTGTTAAGTGAAGAAAGCAAAAAAGGGGCTTTGAAGAAAAAAATCTGTGAAGATCTGAATCTTCAGGAAGAAAATCTATTAAGCTGTGATCTGTATCTGAACCCATTCGAAAGCGGAAAGATCTGGGGACTTGAAAATGAATTTTTCTCTGCGCCAAGAATAGATAATCTGGAAAGTGTCTATTGCACATTTAAAGCTTTTTTGAATGCGGAAAATGACATGCGTATCAACGTATGTGCAGCTTTTGATAATGAGGAAGTTGGCAGCAACACCAAACAGGGAGCAGATTCGACTTTCCTGAGTGATGTGCTGAAACGAATTCAAATTGCTTTGGGATATACCGATGAAGATTATTTATGTGCATTGGCACACTCTATGATGCTAAGTGTGGATAATGCGCATGCTTTACATCCAAACCATCCGGAATTCTCGGATGCTACCAATGCTGTCTTCATGAATCAGGGTGTGGTCGTAAAAAGCAATGCCAATCAGCAGTATACCAGTGATGCTTTATCGGTTTCATTATTTAGGACCCTTTGTGAAAGAGTGAATGTTCCGGTACAGTTTTTTGTGAATAAGAGTGATATTCGCGGGGGTAGCACTTTAGGAAATATTTCTTCTTCTCATTTGTCCATCAAAAGCGTAGATATCGGTTGTGCTCAGCTAGCTATGCATTCTGCCAATGAAACTGCCGGTGTGAAAGATGTGGAATATATGATTCAGGCCTGTCAGGCTTTCTATGAATCTTCCCTGAAAGAAGTTTCATCTAACTGTTGGGAGATATAATATGGGAAAACTGATAATACCAAAAGAATATGAAAATCAATTATCTTATTTGGACAGTGAAATCGCGATCAAGATCGTCAAAGATCAGTTTGAAAAACGATTGGCAGACTGTCTGAATTTGGTGCGTGTTTCAGCTCCATTGTATGTCTCTAAAGCCAGTGGGCTGAATGATGATCTGAATGGCGTGGAACGTCCTGTCAGTTTTGATATCAAAGATTTAGATGAACACGTGGAAATTGTGCATTCTTTAGCCAAGTGGAAGCGTCAAGCGTTAAACCGGTATGATC
>CAMEUL010000140.1 GCA_945938205.1 uncultured Traorella sp.
CATTACGATCGATGGAGTGGATGATCTGGGAGGCTGTTTCCATGAAATCATTCCGGATCGTATTGAAGCTGCAACATATATTGTCTTGGCAGCTGCAGCAGCAAAAGAAATGACCATTGAAAACATTATCCCAACTCATCTTGAAGCCTTGCTCAGCAAACTGAAAGAAATGGGTATTGATATGGATGTCAATGTGGATTCAGTGACCATTCGAGAATCTGACAACAAACTTTCACCAGTAGAAATCAAGACTGCACCTTATCCTGGTTTTGCGACCGATATCCAGCAGCCGCTGACTGCTTTATTAACTCAGGCTGAAGGACAAAGTGTCGTTACTGAAACGATTTATCCGGAAAGATTCAAGCATTGCTTTGAATTAAATAAAATGGGAGCCAATATTGATGTCAGAAATCCTGCTTCCTTTACCAATGGTCCAACTCCTTTATATGGAGCTGTTGTGGAAGCAACGGATCTAAGATGTGGAGCCAGCTTGGCGATTGCCGGATTGATTGCTCAGGGAATTACTGAAATTCACAGCGTTTATCATATCGATCGAGGCTATGAAAATTTAGATGGAAAACTCAAATCACTGGGTGCTAATATCTGGAGAGAAGAAGTATAAAGTAAAATAAAATGCTGTTCGAAAACTGAACAGTATTTTTTTCTTGCGTGATATAATGGAATCAGGAGGTGTGTTATGAAACAACCAAGTCAAAGAGTCAAAGACATTTTATCAAAGATGACCACTGAACAGAAGGCAATCCAATTATCATGTGTCGTGCCTTCCATGGTTTTGGATAAAGGTGTTTTTGACGCATCAAAAGCAGAAAAAGAAATGCCAAAAGGCGTAGGCCGTATGACTCAGTTTGCAAGTGGATTTACACAAGGGCCAAAGCAGGCTGCTGAAGGTTATAATGCCATTCAAAAGTACATTATTGAAAAAACAGGTGTTCCGGCCATCATTCAGAATGAAAGCTCATCCGGAACGGTAGCGGCAGAAGGAACGATTTTCCCAGTACCGATTGCCTTAGCCAGTACCTTTGAACCAGAACTGTCTTATGAAATGGGAAAAGTCATCGGAGATGAAGGAAAAGCAATCGGTGTGCATGCTATGATGTCACCAGTTGCTGATGTGAATCGCGATTCCAGATGGGGAAGAGTGGATGAAACATTTGGAGAAGATCCTTTGATGTGTGCCCGCTTCTCCAGTGAAGAAGTACGTGGTATTCAGGGAGAAGATTATACAAAACGCTGTGCTGCACTAGCCAAACATTGGGTAGCTTATGGTGCTTCTGAAGGTGGAGTCAATTGTGCTACCATCAATATTGGACCAAAAGAAATCTTTGAAGTATATGCCACTCCATTTGCGGCAGCCATCAAAGAAAATGATATGCAAAGCATCATGGTCACTTATAGTGAAATTGATGGAAGACCAATGTCTGTCAATGATGAATACACACAGAAAATTCTTCGTGAAGATCTAGGATTTACAGGTATTGCAGTATGTGATGGATTATCCATTCCTCGTGTCATTGATATTCAGGGCATGTTTGAAAGCAGAGAAGAACTGGCAGGAGCTGCATTAAAAGCAGGCATTGATGCCGATACAATGATGACAACGGTCTACAATCATATCGTCGAAGGTGTTGAACAGGGTGTCATTGACATGAAAGATCTGGATGCAGCCGTATTAAGAACATTGCAGTGTCGCGAAGAAATGGGTCTTTTGGATGATCCTTTTGTGGATCCTGAAAAAGCACAGGCAGTATATGATGATCCAAAAGCAGATGCATTAAGTGAAGAAATTGCACAGAAATCCATTACATTATTAAAGAATGAGAATATTCTACCATTAAAAAATGAAAAGAAAAAAATTGCTGTCATTGGACCATTTGCGGAAAAACTGTCTACTTTCTTTGGAGGATATGCATATCCTGCGATGATGGGAAGTTTCTTGCAGATGTGTGTCGATCCTGAAACCAGCGTGAAGATGGAAGGCTTCCAGGAAATGGCCGAAAAGATGTTTGATATTCCATCCATGAAAGCCAAGATGTATAAAGATCCATCAAAATCCTTTGATGAAAACTTTGATGCGTATCTAAAAGAAAGTCTCAATATGCTCTCTTTAGTAGAAGCTCTTAAGGAAGAACTGCCAGAGGCTGAATTTGTAAGTTATGGAAAATCACTGAACAGTCCAGATTATGCAAAACGTATTGAGGAAGCTGTTGAAGTGGCAAAAGGCAGCAATCTTGTTATTTTTGCCCTTGGTGAAGTAACAGGACAGGGAAAAGATGCAACCAGTGGAGAAGGTATCAACAATCCTGATTTAACTCTTCCATTCCATCAGGAAGATCTGGTAAAAGCTATTCATGCGTTGAATATTCCATCTGTATTAACATTATTCAATGGACGTGCCATGGCTTTAGGAAACATTGAACCATTGGTTGATGCCATTGTAGAAGCTTGGTATCCAGGTCCTGCAGGAGGAAAACCGGTAGCCAAAGTATTATCCGGAAGATTCAATCCAGAAGGACATCTACCAATCACATTCCCTCAAATTTCTGCACAGTGCCCAATTTATTATGGACATAAAACAGGAAGCGGATATATGACGATCAAACAGACGCCCGATGCATCCGTGATGCAGCCACTGTACCCATTTGGACATGGTTTAAGCTATACTACTTTCCAAATCTCCAATCTAGTAAATGATACATCCGTAGAAACAGGAGACAGCTTCAAAGTAAGTGTAGATATCACCAATACAGGAGATGTGGCAGGAAGTGATATCGTTCAGGTATATACTCATTCTAAATGTCCAACGATCAATCGTCCAATCAAAGAACTCAGAGGCTTTAAGAAAGTGCATTTAATGCCACATGAAACAAAGACTTTAGAATTTGAATTTGATACACATCAGTTTGGTTACTTCAATGCGAAAAATGAATTTGTGATCGAACCAAGACCACAGGAAATCTTTGTGGGAGATCAGTCAAGTGTCATTCAGGCAAAAGGGGAAATCAATTTTACAGGAGAAGTCAAAGAAATCCTTCATGATCGTGTCTTCGATTTCCAAGTAAATGTGAAATAAAAAGGACCATATCGTTAGCTAAGGTTCATAAGTAAGTATTTTAGAAAATGCGGTGTAACCTCGATAATATGGGATTACACCCTTTTCTTTTAGATTGAATATTTGCGATAAAGAAAAAACGGATCTATAATAAGTCTGTTAATAAAAAATTACATCTGAAAGGAGTACATGAAATGATAACGATTCAAAATAAAACTTTCGATGAAGAAAGAGCTTTATATGCAGCGCAAGATGTTTTAGTAAAAGACTGTAATTTTGACGGTCCTGCGGATGGTGAAAGTGCTTTTAAGGAAGGAAAAAACATTGCAGTAGATGCCTGTTTTTTCAATCTTCGCTATCCGTTTTGGCACGATGAAGGTCTAAAAATCGAAAATTCAGAAATGACTGAACTCTGCAGAGCAGCCCTTTGGTATAGTGAAAACGTGGAAATCAATGCTACCAAACTTCATGGTATTAAAGCTTTGCGTGAATGTGCTGCTGTGAAAATGCGTGAATGTGACATTATTTCCCCTGAATTTGGTTGGTCAGTACGTGGAATTGAAATGAAGGACTGTACCGTTGAGAGCGAGTATTTTATGCTCCGCTCAGATCACCTTATATTCCATAATGTTCAAATGAAAGGCAAATACTCATTTCAGTATATATATGATTCAGTTTTTGAAAACTGTACATTTGATACAAAAGATGCTTTTTGGCACGCAAAGAATATTACCGTCAGAAACAGCGTTGTAAAAGGTGAATATCTTGCATGGTACAGTGAAAATATTACTTTTGAAAATTGTAAGATCATTGGTACACAGCCTCTTTGCTACTGCAAGAATCTAAAACTTGTAAATTGTGAAATGATTGATACCGATCTTTCCTTTGAACGTTCTGATGTGGAAGCCACACTCAATGCTCCAATCGTTAGTATTAAAAACCCATTGTCCGGACATATCTATGTTCCTAAAGTAACAGAAATCATTATGGATATTGATGAGGCAAAAGGTGAAGTGATTATTACAAATTAAATTCTTTTTCTTTTCGTCATAAACAGTAGTTGGGCTTCTTTATCTTTAATTGGAATTAATTATGATCTGTATTGAAAGACTCTCTGGACGTTAAAAAAAAGGGGCTGTAAAGAAACCTAAAGAATAATTTAGGAGGCTTACAGCCTTTT
>CAMEUL010000141.1 GCA_945938205.1 uncultured Traorella sp.
TTGCTTCAAACAAAAATCAGTAAATCCACCTGTACTTGCTCCAATATCAACGATATTTTTAGAATCAGCATTGATTTGAAAAGCAGAAAAGGCGCTCTGAAGCTTATAAGCGCCACGTGATACATATTCCACTTCTTTGGGTATCAATACAACCTCTTCTTCTGTAATGTCAAAGGAAGGCTTTAAAATCGTTTTGCCATTGACAAGAACTCTTCCTTCTTTTATTGCATCACTGGCATAGGTTCTTGATTTCAAGTCAAAATGTTGGAGAATATAGAGATCAAGTCTCATAAAAGTTCTCCTACTTTTTCAAAAAGTGAATTCAAATCAATCTTTTCTGCTTTTCTCAATTCAGCAATACTTCCCTGTGTGACAAAATGATCAGCAATACCCTTTCTATGAATAGACACTTTCTGTTGGGAGTCATTATAGTATTCTAAAATAGCACTGGAAAGACCACCAGCTAAAACATCTGTTTCATAAATGATGACAGGTTTATTGAAAGATGCGATTCGATCTAGCATTTTAGTATCCAATGGTTTAAAGAAACGTGCGTTAATGACACTAACTGGTAATGAATTTGTTTTAGCTTTAGAGACAACAGTGTCTACATCACTGCCGTAGGTGATGACAAATATTTCAGTGGTTTCAATTGCTTTATGTTCTGTCCACGTACCTATTTCAATACTTTCCATTTTATCGTTGCAAATCTTCACATTTCCTCTTGGATAACGAATTGCAAACGGATGATTTTGATGGAATGCTGTAAAGAGCAGATCTTGTGCCTCTTTTGCATCCTTTGGTTGAGAAAGGATCATGTTTGGAAGGCTTCTTAACAGTTGAATATCAAAGCATCCATGATGAGTTGGTCCATCTTCACCCACTAAGCCACAGCGATCAATTCCGATGACTACCGGAAGATCCATACGGGCAATATCATGATTGATTGGATCATAAGCGCGCTGCAAAAAACTGGAATAAATTGCCAAGAAAGGTTTCATACCAGCACACGCTAATGCATTTGAAAGAATGGCTGCATGGTCTTCTGCTATTCCACAGTCGATAAATCGGCTTGGATATCTCTCTTGAAATTCATCCAAACAACTTCCTGCAACCATTGCAGGAGTCAATGCAAAAATCTTCTCATCCTTTTCTGCCAGCTTTACAACAGTACTGCTGATAAAACGGCTCCAGGATGTATAATCATCCGGTATCTTTTTTAATACTTCACCCGTTCGTACATTAAAAGGAGAAATACCATGCCATTTTCCTGTACAATCATTTTCTGCATATGAATAGCCTTTTCCTTTTTTTGTACAAACATGCACGACAATAGGCCCATGGTGATGTTTTGCCGTTTCTAATGTAACAATAAGTTGATGAAGATTATGACCATCAATTGGACCAAGATAATCCAATCCAAAATCTCCAAAAAAGCTTGATTCAACAACACTCTTTTTTAATGAATTTTTGACATTGGAAATTGTCTTATACACATTTTTCCCTGTCTGATTTTTATTCAGAAAATCTGAAAGGTCTTTTTTCGTTTGATTATAAACTTGCGATGTACGCATTTTTGTCAATGTTTCACTTAAAGCACCCACATTTTTAGAAATCGACATTCCATTATCATTTAAAATAATGATCATCGGAGTTTGTTTTTCTCCTATCGTATTCAATGCTTCTAATGAAATTCCACTCATCAGTGACGCATCTCCAACGACAGGAATAATATGATGATTTTCATGATTGTAATCTCGAGAAAGTGCAAATCCCAATGCAGCACTCAGTGCTGTTGAAGAATGCCCTGCTTCATAACAGTCATGAACACTTTCACATCTTTTCTGAAATCCGCTCAAACCATTATACTGACGTAAAGATGAAAATTGTTGAGCACGTCCTGTCAAAATTTTATGCACATAACTTTGGTGACCTACATCAAAAATCATCTTATCTGTTGGTGAATCAAATACGACATGCATTGCCACGCATAGCTCCACGATTCCTAGGTTACTGGAAAGATGTCCTCCTGTATGTGAAATGTTTTCGACCAAAAAAGTACGAATTTCTTTACATAATTCGTTCAGTTCATCAATAGAGCAGTTTTTTAACTGATGAGGATCTTTCAATTCTTTGATTTCCATAAATCTCCTTAATGATCACGCATTCTCATTGATCTGAATAATTCCAGTACGTGTTCAGCATGTATATTTAATTCTTTCAGTTCGGTTTCTATTTCATCAAAATATCTCTTGTATAGTTTTTCTGATTCTTCAAATCCCAAAAGGGATACAAAAGTACTCTTTTCATTTTTCTCATCACTTAGACTTTTTCCCATGATGCTGGCATTACTGGTCACTTCAAGACAGTCATCCTGAATTTGAAAAGCAAGCCCTGCCTTAAAACCAATATTTTGCCATTTTGGGACATCTTCTTTGTGATTGGCTAATATAGCCCCACAAGATAAGGCTAAGGCGAAAAGACAACCTGTCTTCAATTGGTCAATTTTTTGGATAGTTTTAAGATCAGCTTGTGTATGTTCACTAAGTAGATCGATCATTTGACCAAGTATCATTCCATTCGAACCAATCATCTTGACAAATACAGAAACAAGTTCATGATTGAGCGAATTTTGATTGGAAGCATTTGTTACATAACCAAAGGCTTCAGAAAGAAGTCCATCACCGGCTAATAAGGCAGTAGCTTCATCAAACTGTTTATGACAGGTTTTTCTCCCTCGTCTAAGATCATCGTTATCCATGCAAGGCAGATCATCATGAATCAGTGAATAAGTATGCACCATTTCAAGAGCGATGGCACATCCGTCTCCTAAACTTTCATTCACACCATAAGCTTTTAAAACAGCATAAATCATTTTGGGGCGGATACGTTTTCCAGGAGCGCATAATGAATATAACATTGCTTCTTTGACACGACTATCTTCAAGATGATCCAGACAGTGCTGTAGTTTTTCTTCAAAATCATTCATGATTATCACCTTCATACTCACTAACAAGTTCATTCATTTTGTCTTTAAATGATTTCAGTTGTGCGTCACACTGATTCACCAACTGTAGTCCTTCCTCAAAAAGTTTCATAGCTTCTTCAAGTTCGATTTCATTTTTCTCCAGCAATTCCAGAATTTCATCAATTCTTTTCATAGACTGCTTAAATGACATTTCATTATTCATGGTTCTTGCTCCTTTTAATGACTGTAGATTCAATGTAACCATCCATTACTATGGTTTTGATGGTATCTTTTTCTCGAATATCATCAACACTTTGAATCATCTTTTCTTCATGAATCGTTACAGAATAACCGCGTTGCAGCACCTTAAGAGGTGAAAGTGCATCCAGCATAGCAATTTTTCTTTTAAATTCTGACTGATTTACTTCAATCATTATATTTTTTGCATCCATAAGACGTGATTGATGCAAAGAAATATCCATTTTATGGATCATCAAACGATTATTTATTTCATGAATCAACTGTTGACGCTTGAATCTTGTTTCGTTAGTTTGCTGTAATGTTTTCTGGACAAAACTGTCCAAACCGGATTTTTTTATATCCAAAGTAATCATTTTATTTTCAATAAAAGATTCTGGATTTCTCAGATATGGATGATTCTGATAACGGTGTAGCGACAACTCATTTGATTCTATTCTACTTTGCATTATTTGAATGATTTGTTTCTTTTTTTGTTTTAATAAAATACGTACATCTTGAATATCAGGCGTTGCCAATTGCGCAGCTGCAGTTGGTGTTGCTGCTCGTAAATCACTGACATAATCCACCAAAGTAACATCTACTTCATGGCCAACGCCACTAATGAGAGGTGTTTTCGTATGATAAATACATTTGGCTAAATCTTCATTATTGAAAGCCCAAAGATCTTCAATACTGCCGCCTCCACGTACAAGAAGGATTACATCATGACCATTTTGATCCGCTTTCTGGATCATTTCAATAAGCTGCCGACTTGCATTTTCACCCTGTACCAACGAAGGATAAAAAGTTGTTTTAGCAAGTGGCCATCGTTTGGTCAGTGTTGTCATGACATCGCTCAATGCCGCCGCCTTATTGGCTGAAATGATGGCAATATTTTCAGGATACTTAGGAATGGGCTTTTTATGAGCTGGATCAAAATATCCTTCGTCATTCAACTTAC
>CAMEUL010000142.1 GCA_945938205.1 uncultured Traorella sp.
TTCATGACCACGATCTGAAGAAGTACAGCCACTAATTTTTCAACAACAATATGAAAACGAGAAACAGGATGTGTCAGAAGAAACTCTGCCGTATGATCCTTTTCTTCTTTGGCTAATGCGTTAATACCACACAAGCAGGCAAAAAAAGCACCGCCCAATCCCATAATATTTCCACATTCAACGGAATAAAATCCCAAAAGAGTTCCAAAATTCAGCTGATCCATACCAAAGGCCTTAGAAAAACTGCCCATGGAAGCAAAGATCTTGCTGATTTCATCCATTTCCTTTTTCATTTCCGGAAACAGAAAAAGACAGCCCATCATCAATGATAAAATAGCTACTGTCCATATGATCCACATGATTCTGCTTTGCTTGAGTTCGTGTTTTAGGGTTGCCATATTAATCCTCCTTCGTATAATAATGCATAAAGATTTCTTCCAGATCCGGTTCATGAATTGAAAGATCACTTACATTCTGTTTCGATAGAACTTGAATCAATTGATTCAGATCACCCCCATACAGAAAACTGATACCTTGATCACTTTCTTTTATATCCATGACTTTTTCTAAGGATGACAGATCACAGTCACCTGACAGATGAATTCTTTTCGCTTTTGTTTTGGAAAGGTTTTCCACGGTATCACAAGCCACCAGTTTTCCTTCACGAATAATGGCAGCCTTTGTACAGTTCTTTTGAATTTCTGAAAGAATATGAGAGGACAAGAAAATAGTTGCTCCCTTTTCATTTCTTTCCTTTAAAATTGAAAAGAATTCTTTTTGGATCAAAGGATCCAAACCGCTGGTAGGTTCATCCAAAATCAGAAGAGAAGGATCATGTTGAAGGGCACATACAATAGCCACCTTTTTGCGGTTTCCAAAAGAAAGTTCTTCTACCTTTTTCATTGGATCCAACTGAAGACGTTCACACAGTTTTTGGGCTTCTTCATGGCAGTCTTTTTTTCTCAGATCTGCCGAATACTTCAAAACTTCTTTGACACGCATGCCTGAATAGAAAACAGCTTCAGAAGGTAAATAGCCAACATCCTTCAATATTTCTGTTTTTTCTTTTTCAATATCCTTTTCCATCAGAAAAGCATGTCCTTCTGTAGGCTGAATCAGTCCTAGTAAAGTACGGATCGTAGTGCTTTTCCCGGCACCATTGGGCCCAATAAAGCCAAAGAAATCGCCTGGATCCACTGTAAGATCTAAATCAATGATACCTCTTGATTTTCCATAATACTTCGTTAGTTTTTGTATTTCAATTGCTTTCATGAGAACTCCTTCCGTATGTTTTCTTCCAGAATTGAATCAATTCTTTAAAATCCTTTTCCAGTTTATCAAGATCTAAATGTTCTTGGCGCATCAAATTCCATAAATAACCTTCACTCGCCCAATACATCTCTTGAACCATCATTTTTATATCAATTCCTTCAATAAATTGTTTAGGATCTAAATTTGAAAATGTCAGATCCGCTTTTTCTTTTAAATATGTCTGATAACTGTTTTGAATATATTCTGAAACGGTAGGATCTTTTTCATAATAGGCACGAATGACAAACATCCCCATATCCGGATACTATCGTAGTATTTTCAGTTTGGCCTGCATGCCTCTGTCTAACATATCAAAAAAATCCTTCATATCATAACAATGATATTCACTGAGGGTTTCAATTGTAAAACGAGCACAATGATTCCACAAATAACAGTACAGTTCCTTTTTGTTATGAAAATAATAAAACAATAGGGACTTGCTGATATGAGCCATACTTGCAATTTCATTCATGGGTGAATTCTTGTAAGAATTTTTTGAAAACACATGATAAGCTGCATTTAGAATCAGATTCTGTTTTTCAATAGGTAAAGTTTCAAATTTATCATTCATATTCACTACACTGACCATCTGATCAATAATAACTATACTTCATTGACCGATTTTGAGAAGATCCTATTTTAAAAAAAACCGGATTTTTTTCCGGTTTAGTTTTCATCTGCAAATTTCTGATCATTTTCATCAAGATATCCATAAACAGCTGCATACTGTTTTTTCTTGAATGATTCGATCGTTTTTTTCATGCCTGTTTTCTGAAATCCGATAGATATTAGATTCATTGCCAAAAATCCTAAAAGGAATCCGGTAAATTCACCATTTGACATGATCAGCCAGATAAGAACCAGTGCGATAACTCCAAAAAGAATCGATAATGGTAAAATTCGTGTTCTGGTTTTGCTGATGGCTTCTTCCATGAATTCACAGCGTGCTTCCATGAAATCCTTTACCTTGAATTCTAAGTCAAAATGATGAATTTCATTCAGTTCATAACATTTCAGAATACAGTATGTCAAAGCATCCAGTTCATTGCGATTAAGATAATAACGTGCCATCAGCCAATAGGTCATATACAGATCAATGGCACTATTTACTGCATTCTGACACTGAAGGATCATGTCTTTAGTTACGATATCATCCTTTAAAACCTGATCCTTGATGGCTAAGATAGTTTCATTCATGACAAATCAGAGAGAATCTTTTCAATACGGTTTCCCTGTTCTAAAGAACGGTCAATTTCGAAAATCAGTTCGGGTGTCTTGCGAATAGATAAACGCTTTGCAAGTTCTGAACGGATAAATCCTTTGGATTGATTCAATATTTTTAAACCGGCCTGATTCCTTTCTTCCTTTCCTAAAAATGAAACATACACTTTTGCAATGGAGTTGTCATTGGTGACACGAACATCGGTGATCGTCACAAATCCCAGTTTTGGATTCTTTAGTTCAAACTGAATGATTTCACTGATGGCCTTCTGCACGATGGCATTCATTTTATCATTCTTGGACATTAAGCCACCTCAACCTGTTGATCTTCGTAAGCTTCGATGATATCGTTTTCCTTAATGTCATTGAAGTTTTCAATGGTCAGACCACAGTCATAACCGTTCTGTACTTCTTTGGCATCATTCTGGAAACGTTTCAGAGAAGCCAGATTTCCAGCATATACAACGATTCCGTCACGGATCAGACGAACCTTGCATCCTTTACGGATACAGCCATCGGTTACCATACATCCGGCAATTGTACCGATCTTGCTGACTTTGAAAGTCTGACGAACTTCTGCCTGACCAATAATGACTTCTTCATAAACAGGTGCCAACATACCTTTCATGGCAGCTTCCATTTCTTCAAGCACCTTATAGATGATATTGTGCAGACGAATCTCCACTTTCACTTCTTCTGCCTTGTTTCTTACATTGGCTGTAGGACGGACATTAAATCCGATCACAATCGCATTAGAAGCGTTAGCCAGATCAATATCACTTTCCGTAATTGCTCCGGCTGTCGAACGAATTACGTTAACACGTACACCCTGCACTTCAATTTTTTCCAGAGATGCTTTCACAGCTTCCGCGCTTCCTTGAACATCTGCTTTAACAATTACATTGATCGACTGAATGTTTCCTTCTTCGATCTGACGAGCCAGATCATCCAGCGTTAATGCACTGGAAGCATTTCTTTCATGATCGATCTTATTCTGAAGACGTGCTTCTGCAATCTGACGTGCTTTCTTTTCGTTTTCAAATACCTTGAAAACATCTCCGGCTTCCGGCACATCATTCAAACCGATGATTTCCACCGGAGAGCTAGGACCGGCTGATTTAATTTCGCGTCCATGATCATCTACCATTTTACGCACACGTCCAAAGGCACTGCCGACTACTACAATGTCTCCGGCATGTAAGGTACCTTTTTGAACCAGCAAGGTTGCGACAGGTCCTCTTCCTTTATCCAGTTTGGCTTCGATCACGGTTCCTGTAGCTTCACGGTTCGGATTGGCTTTGTAGTCTTCCACTTCGGCCAGGATCAGGATAGATTCCAACAGTTCACTGACTCCTGTTCCCATTTTTGCGGAAATCTTGCAGAACATAGTGTCTCCGCCCCATTCTTCAGGCATAACACCGTTATCTGCCAGTTCTCCATAAATACGATCCAGATTAATATCTGGCTTATCAATCTTATTGACAGCAATGATAATAGGCGCTCCTGCTGCCTTGGCGTGGTCGATGGCTTCCAGGAAGATGGGGTTCTTCTTGAAGCTGCCGTCCTTCACGGCGGCGTCCAGACGGACGTCGTCCTGCATGACGCAGCGGCCGGCGC
>CAMEUL010000143.1 GCA_945938205.1 uncultured Traorella sp.
TTTTAAATACGAACAAGGCTTCATTCAGTTCCAGTTCACCCACAATTTCGCTCATATCTACAACATTATACTCATCAAAAACTTCTCTCAGCATTTTTACTTTCTTCTCTTTGACACATCCTTTTAACAGTTCCAGAAGAATTTCTTTTTCCTGCTGATCCATGTTTCCACCTCCTGTACTTATTTTACGATATTCTGATTTCTTAAGGCAAGAAAAATATTATGTATGACAGCAAAGCTGTCATTGTTTGAGATAATGAATTTCATTGTCTTTTTTAAAGATAAAAGAATCAATTGAATACAGGGTGCGAAGCTTGCTCATGTGCTTGTCCATGGCACATTTTTTCAAAACGTTTATCATCTCTGAAGGTGTACAAATATCCTTAAACAAATACATGGATAATGAACCCGGTATGGCATTGATTTCATTCAACAGCAATTGATCTGTATAGAAATAATCAAAACGGACCACACCAGAACACTCCATCTCCACAAAAGCTTTCTTGGATAATGTGATGATTTCTTCCTTTAGGCTATCTTCGATCATGGCTGGAAGCACACGTGAGGCTACATGTTGTTTGACAAAAGAACCCCCATATTTGTCTGTATAAGAATAATAATCGTGATTGATCAGAATTTCTTCAATGTTGGATATGATCTGTTCAGATGCATTCCCCATGACGGCTACATTGAATTCACGCACTTTCTCCAGTTTCTTTTCCAAAATGAGCTTACTGTCAAAACAGAAGGATTCACAGATCAGACGATGCATTTGGTCCTCATTCTCAATCACATTGATGCCAATAGAACTTCCGGATCTCGCCGGTTTGATGATCCACGGTTTTGAAATCTGAATATCATTCAGCAGTTTGAGATCACAAAGGATCATATCCTTATGCAAAGTAACACCCTCATTCATAGGAATATTCAGTGCCAAAAACATTTTTCGCATCAGATCCTTGTCCATTAGTAATGCACACACTGCCGGTGTGCTTTGCGCGTATGGGATATTCAACAGTTCCAAATATCCTTGAATGCATCCATCTTCGCCATGTGCCCCATGCATCATTGGAAACACCATATCAATTTCTGTTTTCTTTCCAAAAAATCCTTTTTCTTTGAGATAGACTTCCGTATTCTTTTTTACAAATTCCACTTCTTTGCATCGTTTTACATTACAGTCCCGATAAAAATCAAATTCCTTCAGACATTCTCCCACATAGAAATGATGCGATTTGCTCATATACACCAATATCACTTCATCCTCTGTGAAATGCTTTCGTATTTGTAAAGCTGAAAGAATTGAGATTTCATGTTCCAAAGAATTTGCACCATATAAAACGGCGATTTTCATATCAACCTCCTATCTCATACTATGTCTTTTTTGTCTTTTGGTTTAAAATCTCAGGAATATCATTTTCAATCAATAAGGTATCTTTTTCCCGAATCACACTTTGCACATAAGTCAATGCTTCTTTCATGGTGTTGAATTCAAAGACTGAATCTCTTTTCCCCATTTCTTCAATTCCCTTTTTGATATCTTTACAGTTGCCAATCAGAAGAATGATGTCACAAAATGACATCTGTTTTCCAAAAGCAACACTGTAGGCTTGATCATGTTCCCCAAGATCCAGAAATCCAGGAGTGATGATCAGATGACGTCCCGGCATTTTTTTCAGCACCTCTAATGCACAGCGCGCACTTTCCGGATTGGAGTTGTAGGCATTGTCAATGCACATGCCAGCATAAAAGGGTTTCAGCTCCAAACGATGCTCTGTTGCTTTGGCTCTAGCCAGTGCCATCTGCATCAAAACAGGATCCACATTAAGGACATCTGCCACAGCAATCGCAAACAAACAGTTCAAAATATTGTGCTCACCTAACAGTGAAGTAGAAAAATGAACATTTTTTCCTTTTAAAAACACATCAAAATGACTGCCGAGATGATCCCACTGCATATTTGTCACACTGTATTCCGCCTTGTTCTGAATACCGACAGAAAGACAACGACATTTCATTTTTTCTAAATTAGCTTCCTTTAAATAATGATTATCCAAGTTATAAAAGCCTACACCATCTGCAGGAAGACTTTCCAACAGCTGCAGTTTTTCATATAGGATGTTTTCCATGGTCTTAAAAGTGGAAAGATGTTGAGGCCCTATAGAAGAAACAATGCCATAATGAGGTTGCACAAAGGCACAAAGATCTTCATGAAGATGATCAGCACCCATTTCACAAATGAAAACCTGCTGATGTTTCAAATTTTCAAGAATTGTTTTCGTTATGCCCATTTCATTGTTGTAGGAATGAGGTGTTTTTAGACAACTATATTTCATGGATAAGACATCATAGAGAAGATTCTTGATGCTGGTTTTTCCATAACTGCCTGTAATTCCAATAATAATGCCTGTATATTTTTCAAGTTTTCTTTTGGCCTTTTCCACATAGTTTTTTCTGATTCTGGTTTCCAAAGGATGAAGACCATAAACAAAGACAGAAAAGCATTCATGATGAAATACCAGAAGAAACATCATGATAAAAATCATCAAAGTTTCATTCATCAGACTGATCAGAAATAGAAGAACATCCGTCAATAGAATGCATCCAAATAAGCGAGTGATTCTTTTGGTCATCATGCACTCTTTTATATAACGCCTGTTCTCTTTATAACATGTTGGAAACAGGATCAGCATCAACAAATACATTACAAGGAAATGATTCATCAAAAGCCAAGTGATCATCACACATCCCATAAACAGCAGCATTTTTTTCCAATCCACATGAATGCTTTGAAGATAACGATCCTTCTGATAACGGTTCTGCTGATAAATACAAATATCCTTCATCATGAAAAGATTCCAAAGGGAAAGAAGCAGGATCATACGTCCACCCCTTGTAAGAATTCGCGAACAATAAAACAGAAACGTCCGCTTTCATGATAATACGCAAAATGATCTTCATTTTGAAAAACAATCAGTTCTGAACACGGAATCAGTTTTTTCATTTTCTTTCCCATCCATAAAGGTGTTTCCTGATCCTTTTCTCCCCATATCAATAAAACAGGTACCGATATCTTTTTCATAGGCTCTCTTAAGTCCTGGCTGACGACTTCCACAAGCACTTTTCTTAAAAAACCACTGGTTCTTTCATAATCATAACTGCCTTTGAACGCAAATCCTTTTTTATAAAGAAACTGCCGTATTCTTTTCTTGAATGAAAGAGGTTTTCGGATACCGGCTCCTCCTGTCAGGATCAATGGACCTGTAGGATAATGTAAGGCATAAAGAATGGCAATGCGAACACCAAAGGAATGAGCAATCAAAATAGGTTTTTCAATTTGAAGAGAAAGTAGAAATTCATGAAGTTTTCGGACATACTGATCAAAATTCTCATAGTTTTCAATTTCTTCACTCTTTCCAAATCCAAACAGATCAACACTGATACACGTATAATCATGGGAAAGTTTGGATACCAATGGCTCCATCATGGAAAGATTCATACCCCATCCATGAAGAAATACAAGAGTCCTTCCACTTCCCTTTATCTGATAATGGATGATCTCCCTCCTTGATTTATTATATGTCGGAAAAAAGTATTTCATTTCCAAAGAAAAAGGGAAGCTAAGCTTCACCCTTGTCTTTTTTTGATTTACGTTCTTTTCGATTTTCCTTTTTCACTTCTTTATAGATCCTGAAAATGACTCCATCCGGCATATTTTCACCTGTCACAATATAGCCATTGGCGGCTGTTACCTTATGTACGATTGAAAGACCAATGCCAAACTGACCGCCTTGTCCTTTTTCAAATGGTTTAAAAAGGCTATTGAGTTGCTCTTCAGACATCAAGGCGCCATTATTGAAGATAGCCACTTCCTCCGGATGCACTTCAATACGTACATAATCCTTGGCATAACGCAATGCATTTTCAAGAATATTTTCAATAGTAATTCGCCATGGTTCATAGCTTCCACGGAAATAGGTGGCCTCCAGTTCGGTATCGATCGTCA
>CAMEUL010000144.1 GCA_945938205.1 uncultured Traorella sp.
CTATAGAATGAATTTCATCTTCGAAATTTTTCTATTTCGTTACAGCCTCTTTTTTGATGTAGGATCATTCTATTAATCCATAATGCTTCAAGGCATATTCAATGCCATCTTCAAAAATATCTTTGGTTACAAATTCTGCTTTGTCTTTCACACCATGCATAGAATTTCCCATGGCAATGGAATGCTTGACACATTCAAACATTTCCACATCATTCATACTGTCTCCAATACCGTAGGTATTTTCAAGGTCAAACTGCAAGTAGTCAGTAAGATAATGAATGGCAGTAGCTTTGTTGATGCCAGGATTAGAGATTTCCCCTGCTGTGATCTTTTCATCAGCCCAGCTGGCTTTCACAAGTTGATAGGCATCCTGAAAATGGGAAGCAATTTCTTCATAAGAAAGAATAGGACTAATAAAAGAAATCTTATTGACTTCACTCAGATCGGCATCAAGAATGTCTTGACACTGACTGAAGAAATCATCTGTATCCTGAGATTCACCAAAAAGCTGTCTCATGATTTTATTGAAGCCATATGTGACAAATAATCCCACATTGCTTTCAAGATAATATTGGATATCATGCTCATGAAAATATGAGGTAATGCTTAAGATATCTTCTTTTGGTAGAGGCTGATGAAAAATCATCTCATTATTTTCTTCTATAAATCCACCAGCTGCACCTATGATACCATCAAACCCGATACTCATGATATCATTATCTAATTCTGCTTTGCTTCTTCCGGTGCAAAGATAAACAAGATGTCCCTTGGCTCTTGCTTTTTGTATAGCTGATATGGCACTTTCTGGAATGATTTGTCGATTGTCTTGCATTCCAACAAGAGTTCCATCGACATCAATAAATATAATTTTTTTGTTCATGATCATCACCATGCCTATTCTATCATGGTAAAAGTTAAAACACTCATCAATTTATGAACAGAAATAATACTATTGTTTGAATTGATGGATTTCAATAGACATTCAAAATCAAAAAGAGTAAAATCATACACATAGGAGAGTGTACGTATGAATCAGAAAATTTATCAGGATTACGCTAAATTAGCGGTTGAAATCGGAATTAATTTAAAAGAAGGACAGGATGTTGTGATTCATGCATCTACAAGATGCAGTGAATTTGTTCAGGAAATTGTGAAATCATGTTATGAAAACAAAGCCAGAAGCGTTCGTGTTGAATGGTCCAATGAAGAAATCATGAAACTGAAGATGCTCAATGAATCCGAAGAAGTCATGTCTATTGTGCCAACATGGGTGGAAGAAAAAGCCAAACATCAGGCTGAAACATTGCCATGTTTGATTTATGTGGATGATGCCAATCCAGATGCTTTTGAAGGAATCGATCTGAAAAAGTTTGCGGCTGTAAGAAAGGCTCAGTATCAGGTGCTCAAGAAATACCGTGACATGGAAGACAATAATAACCAGTGGGTCATCATTGCCATTCCTTCTGTTGCGTGGGCCAAGAAAGTATTCCCAGACTTAAGTGATGAAGAAGCCGTTACAAAACTATGGGAAGCTATCATTAAGACCATGCGTCTGGATCAGAAAGATCCTGTTCAGGCATGGTGGGATCACATTGAAGATCTGCAAGACAAGAGTATAAAACTGAATGAAATGAATTTGGATTATCTGCACTATACTTCTTCAAATGGTACCGATCTGAAACTGAAGCTTCAGCCAGATCACATGTGGATCAGTGCTCGTGAAACTAATCTGAAAGGACATGATTTCACAGCCAATATGCCAACGGAAGAAGTCTTCACGATGCCAAAGCGTGATGGCGTGGATGGTGTCGTTGTGTCCACAAAACCATTATCTTTACATGGACAATTGGTTGAAGATTTCAAGGTAACCTTTAAAGATGGAAAATGTGTGGAAGTAAGTGCTAAGAAAGGTCAAGATGTATTGGAAAATATGTTAGATATGGATGAAAGTTCTCGTCATCTTGGAGAAGTGGCACTGGTTCCATTCAATTCACCTATCAATGAAACAGGCCTTCTGTTCTCAAATACACTGTTTGATGAAAATGCCTGCTGTCATCTAGCCTTTGGATGTGCCTTCAAAAACAATATCAAAGGTTATGAAAACATGAGTGAAGAAGACTTTAAGAAAGTCGGATACAATGATTCTATCAACCATGTGGACTTCATGATTGGAAGTGAAGATCTAGATATTGTTGGTGTGGATCACGAAGGAAAAGAATATCATATATTTAAAAATGGAGTATGGGCTATTTAGCTCAAACTCCATTTTTTTAAAACATGAGTGTTAACGGCATTAAACAGATACCGGCAAAAGCACTCCAAAGTGCCAACCTTGGATATCCATAATCTCTGCTCGATGGCAACAGTTCCTCAATAGCGATATACAACATGATACCACTGATGATTCCAAAGATGATGCCTAACGAGACACTATTGATGAATGGCCGTAATACAAGGAATGCCATTAATGCACCTATTGGTTCTGAAACGGATGAAATGAAGGTATAATAAAGTGCCTTCTTTTTTGATCCGGTTGAGAAGTAAACGGGAAGTGCCACAGTAATTCCTTCGGGAATATTGTGAGCAGCAATCGCAATCGCAATCGCGACACCTAATTCATTGGAATCAAAACCAGCCATAAAGGTAGCAATTCCGGCGGGAAAATTGTGAATGGCAATGGCCAGCATACTGACAAAGCCCACACGATAGAGATTTTCATGTTTCATCTCATGGGTTTCTTTTTCCTCTTCATGAGGAATAAAATGATCCAATAAAGAGGCAAATAGCACCCCAACGATCAAAGATAGGACCATATAAACAGTACTTAGCTGATGATTGGCAAATTCATTGAAATAATTTAAAGCATTGGGCAACAGTTCCATGAAGGATACGGATATCATGACTCCACCCGCAAAACCTAAGGATGCGGAAATCAGTTTTTCATTTTTTTTCTTGGAAAAGAAAATAATGATTGTTCCGATCATGGTCGAAAAGCCAGCCAATGTTGATAAGAGCAAAGCTCTTAGTGCTTCTTGTTCCATAAAATCACCTTCTTTTTTCTTATTGTAGCTGAAATCATGGACAGAATCAAATGAAATTATCTTGACAAACTACACTAACTGTATTACTGTAATAGTACAGAGATACGAAAGGAGGACCTATGTTTGTCTTAAATGTGAAAGATGACACGCCTGTTTATGTGCAACTTCAAAATCAGATCTTAGAATATATCGCATTAGGTATCCTAAAGAAAGATGATCAATTGCCATCTGTTCGAAGTCTTTCCAAAGAACTGGGCATTAATCCGAATACTGTTGCGAAAGCCTATGCCAATCTTGAAATCATGGGTTATGTATATTCAGTACCATCGAAAGGTGTGTTTATTCTTGAAGAGAAAGTGCAGGAGGATGTCGTTTTAAAAAAACTGGAGGAACTTTCCATGAAAATTAAAGACTGCCGCAACATGATGATTTCTCAAGAGAAAGTGCATCAGCTTGTCAGTCAGATTTATGAGGAGGAGAAGAAAGATGCTTAAAATTGAAAATGTAACCAAGCGCCTAGGAAACAAGCTGGTTTTGAATCAATGCAATCTTACGGTTCCAAAAGGTGCAGTATTAGGGCTGATCGGACCAAATGGTGCAGGAAAATCTACGCTGTTAAGATGTATCTGTGATGTGTATCAGCCAGATGAAGGAAGTATTACACTGAATGGAGAAACCATTCATGAAAATGAATATTTGAAGGGACAGATCTTATATTTAAGCGATGATCCTTACTATTTATTTAATGCTACCATCAAAGATATGAAAGAATTCTATCAAACCTTTTACCCGCAGTTTGATGAAAATATATATCAAAAATATCTGAAACTATTCAAACTTGAAGAGAACAAAGTCATGAATAATTTCTCCAAAGGAATGAAACGTCAGGCATTTATTCTGATGGCACTAGCCATTTCCCCAAAACTTTTGC
>CAMEUL010000145.1 GCA_945938205.1 uncultured Traorella sp.
AACACGAAATAATTACTGGTTTGTGATACCATTTTTCTTGATTGGCAACAGTTCGATATAACCTCTTGTGCCAATCGACTCTAACTGAATTCTAGGTTCATCAGTATTCCAAACGTAACCTAAAACTTCCGGCTGATATTTCTTTTCGGCTTCCCAAATTTCTGAAATAGCGATTTCATAGTCCTCTTCTTCAAAAGGTTCTCCCTGAAACATTAAATATTCACAGGCAGGAAGTGTGATAACATCAAAACCTTCCGGTACTTCCACAGGATCATCTAATGCTACTTCAACACCCTGAACATATTCGCTTGTGTTAGGTTTACGGTATTTATTTGGCAGCCACATACAAACAGGTTCACCGCTGATCGATTTGATACTGGTTAAAAGTCCCCAGACATCGCAGCCTACCTCATTCCCATATTCAAAATAATCAGTGGCATGAATGCCTCGTTTCATAATGATTTTTCTTTCAGGCTTTTGAATCACTGAAAGAAAGATGCTTCTTGTTTTTTCCATGTTTTCTTTCCTTTCTCCATATCTGGCTTTCACACTGAACGGAGTAAACAGAGTAACAGGAACCGGATGTTTTGAAAACTCTTTGGGATTGCATCCAAATTCTTTTAAGAAAGCTCTCTGATAACCATCTACGCTGTCAAAACCCATTGTGAGTGCCACATCTGTGATCTTGCAGTCATGATCTCTTAAATAAAGTGCTGATTTAGACAGACGGATTTTCCGGATATATTCGGCAGGACTGCAACCGGTATATTCAAGAAACAGGCGTCTGGAATACCAAGGCGAATAATGAGAAATGCGGGAGAGTTTTTCAAAGGATAAATCTTCGTCCAAATGATTTTCGATATAATCCTGCATTCTTTTCACCGCAAGAATTTGTTCCTTCATATCATTCCTCCTATCTGTATTCTATAAAATCTGCCTTTATATTTCTCGACCTAATTTGCTACCTTTTATAAACAAGCTTAAATTCTTCACAGACCACCAGCATCTTTTCATCAAAAGTTAAGCCAACTTGTTTTAGTTCTTCTGTGAAAAATTCATGATGAATGTCTTGCCATGCGGAAAGTGATTTATCTCTTTCACCTTCTTTAAAGGCATGTTCTTCACTCACTTGATCAAAAGGTACGACACTTACTTTTGTTGTCTGAATAATACAATAAGCTTCCTCTTTTGAATTTAAGATAACACTGTATTCATCCACTTGTGGTAAAGGTGCTTTCTCTAGGTCATATAAAATCTTGGCACTGGCAGTGGCAGTTTTTTCTTTTTTTAAAACAAGATCCAATAATCTATCAGGATCTCCACCAAAGCACCATGCTTCATAATGATTGGTTGGAATGTTTTGCTTTGATTTGAATTCATTCCATAATTCTTCTGCTTTCATAATATCTCCTTTTTTTGTTGATAATTGCCGTCTGATAACAGTATTATAACTCTTGTTTTTCTAAAAACAATTTGATTTTCATGATTTCATTTCGAACACAAAAAATGCATCTTATTTAATAATGAAAGATGCATTAAGTTTGTAATATTTTGAAATAATGATAGGATGTGACGGTTTTGATCATTGATCTTTTTTATCTTTATGATCTAATTTTTGAAGGATCAGTACTCCAAAAATAATTGTAAAGAAGATGTTGACACAGATCGCTCCAGATTCAAAATTGTATTGTTGACGAGGGCTTAAGCTAGTGAATGGATAAGCTAGAAGCATTGCAACAATAAACAATCCTAGTATCTTGGCAATTGTAAATAAATATTTTTCCATTTCATTTTTTACACATGATGATCATGTGCTCTCCTTTCCATAATTTAATTATAATATGAAATAAAAAAAAAGAAAGGCTTATCAGTATCCTATCGAGATGATTCATGCATTTTCACTTACAGACAAAGATTTTCTTAATTGTATTCAATCCTGAAATGACGTACAATAAAAACGGAGGAAGTTTTATGAAATTTAGTGAATATAAATATGAAAGACCTGATCTTGAACAGGTGCAGAAACAATATGCAAGTTCTTTAGAAAAAATGAATCAGGCAGATGATGTGGAAACATTTTATAAAGAATTTAAAGAATTGAATGTATTACGAAATCATATTTCAAGTATGATGACAATTGCTTCTTTACGCTATACGATCAATACAGCGGATGAATTCTATGAAAAAGAAAATGATTATTGGGATGAAAACTCCCCTTATTATCAGCAGTTGGATACTCGTCTGTATCAGGTGATCCTGTCTTCTAAGTTTTTAGATGAACTAAAGAAAAGAATTCCAGCTCCTTTCTTTGGTTTGATCGAATGTCAATTAAAAAGCTTTGATGATGCGATCTTGGAAGATCTTCAGAAAGAAAATAAAACTGCGACACAGTATGACAAACTGAAAGCCAGTGCTAAGATTGAATTTGATGGGAAAACATATACACTAGCTCAGATATCCGCATTATGTGAATCCAAGGATCGTGATGTTCGTAAAAGAGCTTCCGAAGCTAAGTTTAAATTCTATGAAGAAAATGAAAGTGAATTTGACAGAATTTATGATGAATTAGTTCATATCCGTGATGTCATGGCTAAAAAACTGGGCTTTAAAAACTTTACAGAACTGGGCTATGTTCGTATGACACGCTTGGATTACAATGAAGAGATGGTCAAGAACTACCGTCAAGAAGTATTAGAAAATGTAGTGCCATTAGCCAGTGAACTGTATGAAAAACAAAGAGAAAGACTGCATTTGGATACGATGCAGTATTATGATACCGGTATTGAATTTGAAAGCGGCAATCCGCTTCCAAAAGGCACGCCGGAAGAACTGGTGGAAAAAGCCAAAAAGATGTATCATGAACTTTCACCTGTTACCGGTGAATTCTTTGATATGATGGTGGATAAAGAACTGTTGGATCTTGTCAGCAAGCCAAATAAAGCCATGGGTGGTTATTGCACCTATATCAGTGAATATGAATCACCTTTCATTTTTTCTAACTTTAATGGCACCAGTGGAGATGTAGATGTTCTCACGCACGAGGCTGGTCACGCTTTTCAGGTCTATTGTTCCCGTGAAAATGATTTGCCGGAACTGCAGTTTCCAACCTATGAATCCTGTGAAATTCATTCTATGAGCATGGAATTTATTACTTGGCCATGGAGCCATGAATTCTTTAAGGAAGATACGGATAAATATCATTATCTGCATTTAGGATCTGCCGTGAAGTTCTTGCCTTATGGAGTACTAGTAGATCATTTCCAGCATGAAGTGTACAATCATCCAAACATGACACCTTTGGAAAGAAAACAAACCTGGAGAAAACTGGAAAAGATGTATTTGCCACATAAGAATTATGAGGAATGTGATTTCCTTGAAAGAGGAAACTATTGGTTCCAACAGAACCATATTTTCGCTTCTCCTTTCTATTACATTGACTATACACTGGCTCAAGCCTGTGCTCTTCAGTTCTGGAAGAGAAGTCAGGACAAGGATCCTGAAATGTGGAATGATTATCTGACAATCTGCAAGATTGGTGGAACAAAGAGCTTTTTGGATATTGTCAAGAGTGCCCATCTCAAGTCTCCATTTGAATCAGGCAGTCTGAAGGGAATCGTGGAAAGTGCCCGTCAATATTTGGAAAGTGCTTCTGAAAAAGGAAATTTCTGATCTTAAGCATATTTTTTGATTGAGAATTTTAAAATGGATGGAATGCTGTCAAGGTTTTTAACTTTACATCAAAATATTCTTGCCTTACATCCGGCTTTGTGATAAACTACTTACGTTAAGCAATGAGGTGATTTCTTTGAAGTGGACAAAAAGTGAATTGCTGCAGGCTGAAAACAACACGATTGAATTTGATGAATCCATTGAATTCGATGAAGCATTTCTGTCCAAGGTAAACCACTTGAGGAATCTGAAAGATGTGAATGTATCTGGTGATATTCATTATGAATCAGAAACGG
>CAMEUL010000146.1 GCA_945938205.1 uncultured Traorella sp.
TCGTAATACCTGCTTATAATGAAGCATTGAGTATCGAAAGTGTTATTGACGATATAAAAAAGAATGCACCGGGTGTTGATTATGTGATAGTCAATGATGGTTCAAAAGACAATACTTTAGAAGTAGTTCAGAAGAACAATTTTAATTGTATTACTTGTTTTCTGAATCTTGGTTTGTTTGGTGCAGTTCAAACCGGTTTTAAGTATGCGCTTGATAATAATTACGACATCGCAATACAGTTTGATGGAGATGGACAGCATTCAGCAGCATACATAAATGAACTAGTAAAAGCCATCGAAGAGGGAAACAATATTGCGATTGGTTCTAGGTTCGTTACGGAAAAGAAACCTTTTACAGCAAGAATGATTGGTAGTCGTCTTATTAGTAGTGCGATATTTTTAGTTACTGGTAATAGAATTAAAGATCCAACGAGTGGATTTAGAGCATATGATCGACAAGTCATTGATGATTATGCTTTGGATATGAACAATCCACCAGAACCTGATACATTAGTCTATATGATAAGAAAAAAGAAAAAAGTAAAAGAAGTACAGGTTGAAATGAAAGAAAGAGAATTTGGTGAATCATATCTAAATCTTCCCAATACTGTTAAATATATGAGCAGAATGCTTATTTCGATATTACTAATACAACCATTTAGAAAGGTTAAATAAGGTATTCTTATGAAATTGCAAATTGTATTCTTTTTAGCAAGTTTATTTACTTTCTTTTTTATTATAAGAAAGATTATCAAGCATAAACTCAATATTGATGATTCAATTATTTGGATATTATGGGCACTTATTTTGTTAGTTTTTAGTGTGTTTCCTCAAATTCCAAATAAAATTTCAGAGTTTCTAGGGTTTATGTCACCGAGTAATTTTATCTTATCACTCTTTTTGTTTTTTACTTACATTATCTTATTTTTTCAAAATATCGAATTATCTAACCTCAAACAGAAAAATAGGGAATTAATACAAAAACTTAGTTTAATGAATTACGCAGAAAAGGATAAGTAATATGGCGTCGTTTTGTTTTATTTCAGCTCAATTTCTGCCCAATATGGGTGGCGTAGAAAACTACACATACAATCTATCTAGAAAACTCATAGAAAGAGGGCATACTGTATCTGTTTTAACAATGAATAATCATGATGCTCTTTCTTATGAAATAATTGATAATATTGAAGTGTTTCGTTTACCTTGCATAAATCTTTTGGACGGTAGATATCCTATTCCAAAATTCAACGATTCAAAAAAGTCTATAATGAAAAGATTTGAAGAAAAAAAATATGACAAAGTCATTATAAATACGCGTTTTTATATTTTATCATTGTTCGGAGCAAGATGGGCTAAAAAGAAATATATAGATACAATAATAATCGAACATGGAACGCAGCATTTAACGATTGATAATCCGATTCTAGATTATTTAGGACAAATCTATGAACATATTATTTCAAGATTCGTTTATCATTACCAAAAGAATTTTTATGGTGTTTCTAACGAATGTACTAAATGGCTTTCTCATTTTGGGATCCAAGCGAAAGGTGTATTATATAATTCTGTTGATATTAATAAGATTTTGAATCTTACAAATCAAAAAGAAATTGATTTCAAAGAAATGGATATTGATAATGATTCTGTTTTGATTTCTTTTACTGGAAGATTAGTTAAAGAAAAAGGAATCTTAAATCTCGTGAATGCATTTCTTTCAATTTATGAGAAATATCCTAATCTTTATCTCGCTATCGCCGGAGATGGACCATTATTTGAAGAAATAAATCAAATAAAGAATGAAAAAATATTTTTGCTTGGAAGATTGCCTTTCGAAAGAGTTATTGCATTATTAAATAAAAGTAAGATTTTTTGTCTTCCTTCTGAATCTGAAGGTTTTCCAACTTCTGTATTAGAAGCAATTGCTTGCAAAAACTTTGTAATTACAACAGAACGCGGAGGGGCAAAAGAACTTATAACATCAAATGAATATGGTACCATTCTAAATAGCAATGATGTAGATTTATTAATTCAATCTATTGAGTACGCTCTTACTCATACGACTGAAGTAGATAAAGCGATAAGCAATTCTTATGACAGATTATGTGAAGGTTTTACTTGGGATAACACAGCGGATTGTCTTTTGAATGAAATGAAAGTGAGGTAAATTATATGGATGAAATATCTAAGGGATATGATAAAGAAACACTGGATAAGTTACACAATGTTGAATTAGAAATAATGAAGGATTTTTCTGATATATGTGAAGCTAATCAACTTGAATATTTTCTATGCTATGGCACATTATTAGGGTGTGTGAGACATCAAGGTTTTATTCCTTGGGATGATGATGTTGATGTTGCAATGACAAGAGAAGACTACGAAAAGCTCCAACAAATCATGAAAGATCATCCAAAATACAGTCTATTAAGCACAGATTTAGTCCCTGAATACATGAGTATCGTTACTCATTTTCAAAAGAAAGGAACTCAGTTTATTTCACATTATTCTAGACATATAAAGTGTGATTTTGGAATTAATATTGATATATTTATTGTTGATAAGATATCTAAAAAAGAAGGGCAAAGGAAAAAAGCAATTATTTATACTTATTTCCTGAGAAGAATGTTGTTTTTGCTGGGTACACCTTTTCCACATATTCCTTTAAAAGGCTGGAAAAAAACAGTATCTTCTATTATATGTTACATAGGACATTATTGCCTTAAAATTTTACATTTTACACCATATAAAATATATCAACTCTTTACAAAATATGCAACTCAAAGTAGAAAGGAAATCGAAACAGATCTTTGTATTTTTGGAGAAAAACTTGATGAATCAATCGTTATTGATAGAGATGATTTATACCCATTGAAAAAAATGAAATTTGAACAGTATGAATTCTTTGTCCCAAACAATTACAATTCCATACTTACAAATGATTATGGTGATTATATGAAGATTCCTGATAAGGAAAACCAAATTAATCATGCACCTTTTTTCATTGATTTTGGAGATGAAAATAACTAAGAAAAGAGAGTGGCTTTATGATAAAAAAGATAACACAGTCAGAAGTTATATGGAACATGATAGGCAGTCTTACGAATGCATTATCAAGTGTTTTGCTTTTATTAATAGTCACAAGAACAAATGGGTCATTTGATGCAGGCATTTTTTCTATTGGTTTCGCAACTGCTCAGCTTATGGAAACAATAGGTTTATATGAAGTGCGTTCATTTCAAGTGACTGATGTAAAGAATCATTATACTTTTTCAGATTATTTGACATTTAGGATATTTTCTTGTTTCTTAATGATCGTTGTTTCAATAATTTATGCATTTGTAAAAAATGAAGAATTGTATAAGATGATTGTTCTGTTATTACTTTGCCTTTATAAAATGATTGATGCTCTATCAGATGTATTCCAAGGACTATTTCAAAAAAATCATCGACTTGATCTATCAGGAAAAGTGCTGGCATATCGTGTTATTTTGTCAACAATACTATTTGCTTTTATATTGTTCCTGAACCACGACTTAATTTTTGCATGTGTTGCAATGGTTGTAGTATCAATGATAAGTTTGTTGTTATTTGATTTTAAATACTATACTTATTTTAAAATTGAGCCAATATCTTTTAATTTTAATAAACTCAAGAAACTAGCTTTGGAATGTTTCCCACTATTTATAGGTTCTTTTATTTTGATTTACATTATAAATGCTCCAAAGTATGCAATAGATTCTTGTTTAAGTGAAGATATACAGGCTTATTTCAGTATTTTGTTTATGCCAGCATCTGTTATTAATCTGATGACTCTATTTGTGTTTAGGCCAGTTCAAACGAAATTGGCAATTGCATGGAATGACAATAGGTTGAATGAATTTAGGAGAACGGTTTTATTTCAAATGATTTTAATTACTATATTTACATTTACCGTTA
>CAMEUL010000147.1 GCA_945938205.1 uncultured Traorella sp.
ATGCAGCGGTATGGCAGAAGCCTTGGTTGGCGGAACTGCAAAAAGCGTCAGCAACTGCAAACCATCTAAACCGGAACAACGACAGAAAATTGTGGAATACCTCAATGAGGCTACCGGTCCAAACGGAGAAAAAGTTACCGTAACATTATAAAAGCACTTCGGTGCTTTTTTTCTTATGAGAATTCGTGTAAAATAAGACTGGGTGATAGTTCATGAAAAAGATGGAAAACTCAGGTATTTGTAATTTTCGCGATTTGGGAAATACGATCAATGAGGATGGGAAAAGAGTAAAAGAAGGATTTTTTTTCAGAAGCGCTCCGATTACTTTTTCAAATGATGAGCAGAGAAGAAAGTTTAAAGAACTTCATATACGAAACATATTGGATCTAAGGAGCAGTGAGGAAGTCGATGCCTGTCCGGATGAAGTGTTTGATGATATGCATTATTATCAGATCAGTGCATTACCCAATGATATTAATTTTGATATGAGTTCACAGGTATTAAAAATGGATCTTGATTTTCTGAAAAATCAGTTTCAAAAAATGTATGAGATCTTACCTTTCAATAATCCGGCATATCATAAAATGTTTGAACTGATGCTTGCACATGAATCCTTTGTTTTCCACTGTTCTGCAGGGAAGGACCGTACAGGAGTTGCAGCATATTTGATCTTAAAGACACTTCATGTTTCTGATGAAGTTATTATGGAAGATTATATGGCAAGCAATATTTATCGGAATGAAATGAATCAAAGACTGATGGAACATGTAGGAAATGAGGCGATCAAGGAATTGATTTATGTGAAAGAAGACTATCTGAGAGCAGCTATGAAGGCTGTTTCACTCAAATATGCAAGTTTTGATGAATTCCTGGAAAAAGAATATGGCATAGATGAAGAGAAAAGAATGAAACTGAGGGAGTATTATCTCAATGATTAAATTGTGTATTTTTGATGTGGATGGAACCCTTTATGATCTGAAACAGCATAGAATACCTGATAGCACGATCCTCGCAATCCAGAAACTTAAAGAAAAGGGCATTTTGTGCTGTATTGCCACAGGTAGATGCCATTATGCGTTAGGAAAAGCATTGAATGATCTGAATATGGACTATGTGATTGCGGTGAATGGGAATGTGATTGTGGATCAAAATCAAAATGTACTTTATCGGCAGGATCTTGATTCTCAAGAGGTAGAAAAGCTTGTTTCTTTTGCGTTAGAAAACCAAGCTGGCTTCTGTTTGAAGTTTATTGATGCAATCTATGTTTATCAGTATCCGGAAAAAATCGATTGGTTTGAAGGACAAATCAATAGTGATATTGGAAAAGAACCTTTTAAAGATGGATCTGCCATGAATCATCATAAAATGGCATCACCTCAAAGTGCCTCTATTCATGCATCCAAGCATCAGATCGAAAAAGCTTTTAAAGAATCTAATTTAGATTTTCTTCAGTATTCAGAGGATGGCTTTGATGTGGTCAGCAAGCATTCAAGCAAAAAGACAGGAATTGAAAAACTGATGTCTTTATGCAATATCAAAAGAAATGAAATCGTAGTGTTTGGTGATAATTATAATGATCTGGAAATGTTTCAGACAGCAGATATCCGTGTTGCCATGGGAAATGCAGTAGATGAGCTGAAACAGCGTGCCACCTTCATTACAAAAGATTGTGATCAGGATGGAATCTATCATGCCTGTGTCCGATTGAAACTTATCGAGGAGGAAGATTAATGAAAGAAATATTAATTGCAACAGGAAATGAACATAAGGTCAAAGAATTTAAAGAAATGTTGGAACCGATGGGATACACCATCAAATCCTTAAAAGATTTGGATACGAATATTGAAATTCATGAAACAGGAACAACATTTGAAGAAAACTCTATGATCAAGGCGAAGACGCTTCATGAGGCATTAGGATGTGCAGTTATGGCTGATGATAGCGGTCTGCAGGTGGATGCACTGGATGGAGCTCCTGGTGTCTACAGTGCCCGTTTTATGGGAGAAGATACGAGTTATGATATCAAAAATCAGTACATCATAGATGCGGTCAAGGGAAAACCTAGAGGGGCACAGTTTGTCTGTGTCATTTCCTATGTCGAAGAAGATGGCACTGAACACTCATTTCGTGGTGTTGTAGAAGGAGAAATTCATGATCATATGTTAGGAGAAAATGGATTTGGATATGATCCGATTTTCTATTATCCGCCTTATAAGACAACACTGGCCAATGTCAGTGAAGAGATGAAAAATGCGGTCAGTCACCGCGGTGTGGCTTTGCGCCAGTGCGTTGCATATCTCAAGGAGAAGCAGCAATGATCCACATTTGTTTATATGAACCTGAAATACCACAGAATACCGGAAATATCATGCGTACCTGTGCCGCAACAGGTTGCAAGCTTCATCTGATCGAACCTTTAGGTTTTTCACTCGACATTCAGGCTATCCGAAGAAGCGGTATGGACTACATACAAAAATGCGATTATACTGTTTATCCAAATTGGGAAGCTTTTGTGGAAAAAAATCCGGGGCAGTATTATTATTTGACTCGTTATGGACATAAAGCACCCAGTGCATTTGACTTTACTTCAGAAAAAGATCAGTATTTCATTTTAGGGAAAGAAAGTACCGGTATTCCTCTAGAAATTCTAAGAAAGGACAAGGAACATTGCATGCGTCTTCCTATGAAAGGAAATTGTCGTTCTTTAAATCTTTCCAATTGTGCAGCCATTATTGTCTATGAATGTCTTCGCCAACTGGATTATCCGGATCTTGATCGTGAGGAAGTCATTAAAGGAAGTGACTGGCTTTGAGAAAACTGGATACATGGGTGGATACCTATGAAAAAAGATTCCAGTTGCTGTCTCTTTTGATTTTTGGTGTCACGCTTCTGTTTTCCATCTTGCATCTTATCTTGGCTATTCGTCTTTTTCAGCTTCATAATTTTGAAGATGTGTTTGCAGTGATGGATGAATGGATCGTAAAAAACACCTTTTTTGGTAGGACGGCTCTTGTGTTTCTGAATCTTCCTGTTTTGTCTTTTTGGGATATAATACTTCAGCTTTTTCAGCTTCAAACTTATGAAATGATCTTTCTTCTAGGAAATATCCTTCTGCTTTTTTCACGATTCAGAAAAAACAGTTGGATAAATCTTGGATTCTTCTTAAGTTCTGTAATACTTTTTGTAGGTTTGACAGGATTGGCTTTTTCTAGCGGAACACTCAGTAATGTAATTCAGATCCTACATTGGATAGCGTATCTTTTTATTGTGTGTTACGGTAGCTGTCTCATCATCAATGGAATAGCTTTTGTTTTTAGTCTGAACAAGTATGTACATGAATTGCAGACTGAAGTCATTTATGTCGAATAAAAGAGACCGGATGTGGTCTCTGTTTTTAGAATTCTTTTAAACTGGAAAGATTTGTGCTTTCATCTCCATCATTGATTCCACGGATGTGACGTGCACCATCTCGACCGGTAAATGGCAAGGCATTTGCGATATTTCCGGCTTCTACAGCTTCCAAAGCCTGTTCGTAATCATACACTTTTCCAGAACTTGATTTTAATTCTTTTAATGTTCCATCTGAATTTTTACGTACAGCAACGAACTTTTCTTTTTGGTTACTTTGTTTTTTTGTTTTCATAATTACCTCCTGGTGTTATTGTCTTACAAAACTCTTGAGTTATGCACTTCAAAATATGGAAATCTAAGTGTGGTTTGTGTATAATACTAAAGTGTGAGGTAATGATATGATTGAGAACCTGAGTGATTTATTTTAAGTTTTGATATTGATTTCCATTCAGCTGGTAACATGCGTCGTTTTTTTAATGTATATTCTTTCAAAACGTAAAAAAAGAAAGAAAGAAGAAGTAGGTAAATATTACCCTGAATGGTAAAAAGGAGAAAAATATGTTTATGAAATCACTTTGTGG
>CAMEUL010000148.1 GCA_945938205.1 uncultured Traorella sp.
GGAATGTCTTTAAACAAATTTGAGTTTTTAGAAAACGAAAGTTTTACACTTCTTTATGGGGTGAAAGGTTTTGTGGAAAAGAAACTGAGCGATTATGAAAAGACGTTTCAGTTAATGATCGTTACCGGTGTTTGTCTTTGTGTTGCTGGTGTGATTCCATTAATGTTGGGTGGTGCCTTTCATGCGAAAGACATGATTTTGATCAGTTTGGTTTGTCTTTTGCTGTTTATGATTGCAGTTGGTGTTCATTTGTTTATTGTAAGTGGCATGAAAAAGGGCAGCTATGATAAACTGCTTCAAATTGGTGAATACAACATTGAAAATAAAAAAGTCAATAGAAAAATCGCCTTCTTTCCACCGATATACTGGTGTACAGCCACAGCAATTTATTTAGGAATTAGTTTCTATTTCAATAACTGGCATCGTTCTTGGATCGTATGGCCGGTGGCAGGTGTCTTATATGCCGCCATATTAGGTATTGTGAAACTTTTTGTTCATAAAGATTAAAAAAAATCTGTTCCAATGATGAACAGGTTTTTTTATAATGGTTATAAAGATTATTGTTTGCTTGCCAAGTAATAAGCAAGTTCTTCCATGTATTCACCATCAAATTCAAAACGATGTCCACAAGCTGTGCAGGCAAAATAATAATCATAATCAGCACAATGTACTAGGGCCTTTTTTCCACAGTATGGACAGATTTCATTTTCTTCGATAGATTCACATTCTTTACGATATTCTTCTTCAAATTCAAATCCCATGATATCACCTTTCTCATTATACTGAAAAAGAGCGATTCCTTCTATACTTTTCTTCATAAATTCAGTATAATAATGAAACGGAAGGAAGTGAACTATGAAACTGATCTGTGATTGTTTTGATTTGAATCATCTTGAGAATTATGTTCAAAGTGGTGTGGATCGTCTCATTGTAGCACTTCCACATGTCAGCGTACGGCAAGTGAAAACATTTAGTTTTGAAAGTATTGCTGCTTGGATTCCCGTAGTTCATGAGAAACACATAGAAGTAGCTGTAAATATGCTTTCTTTTATGATGGAAGAAGAAATAGAATTATTTCAGGATGCTTTAACTTTCTGTAAAGAAAATCATGTAGATTTTATCTATTATTCGGATATGGGAGTATTTCAGTTAGCCAGTGAAATGGGAATGGAAGAAAGACTCATCTATCAGCCGACAACCTTGATTACCAATTCTATGGATGCTCAGAATTATTTGGATCTTGGTATCCATTCGGTTGTTCTTTCAAGAGAAATTACTCTAGAGGATACACTTCGTATTCTTCAAAAAACATCGAATTGTGAAGTCATCGTATTTGGAAGAAATGCTATGATGCATTCTAAACGGAAACTATTATCCAGTTATTTTGAATTTTGTGGATTGGAAGATAAAAGCAATTCCAGAAACTTGTATCTCATGGAAGAAAACCGTGATGAAAAAATGCCAATCTATCAGGATGAAAAAGGAACCTTTGTGTTCAGTGGCAGTGTTTTCTGTATGTTTTCTGCGTTGAGTCAGCTTGTTGGAGCTGATTTAAGAATTGATGGTACATCATTAACTGAAGAAATGGTGTGTCAGACATGCCATGATATTCATTTGATCCTTGAAGGTGAAGATGGAAAGAAGATGTTTGAAAAATATCAGCTAGATCATCCTGAATTCTTATTCAGCGAAGGATTTATGTATAAGAAAACCTCTTTAGTAAAGGAGGGATGTGAATGAATCGGATCGAACTGTTATCTCCGGCAGGAGATTTGGAACGATTGAAAATAGCGATTCTTTATGGAGCTGATGCGGTTTATATCGGTGGAAAGAAATTTTCCTTGCGTTCACGTGCTTCTAATTTTGATCTTGAAACGATCGAAGAAGCGGTGAAATTTGCGAAAGAACATCATGCCAGAGTACATGTGACCGTCAATATGATCCCACATGAAGATGATCTAATAGAACTGGAAGAGTATTTAAAGGAACTGGAAAGAATTGGAGTCACAGCTATCATCTGTGCATCTTTAAGTGTTGTGAAATGTGCCAAGAAAGTAGCGCCAAAATTGGAAGTGCATTTAAGTACGCAACATTCTACTACCAATTCCAAAGCCATTGAATTCTGGAAGAAGATGGGTGTTGATCGTGTGGTCTTGGCCAGAGAATGTGATCTGAGTGAAATTCGCTCTGTAAGTGAATCCACTGCATTACCAATTGAAGTCTTTATTCATGGAGGTATGTGCATCTCTTATTCAGGAAGATGTACACTTTCCAATCACATGACCAACCGAGATGCAAACCGTGGAGGCTGTGCTCAAAGCTGTCGCTGGAAATATCGTATGCTTGAAGAAGAGACATTCATTCATGATTCAAAGCATCTATTCTCCATGAGCAGTAAGGATATGATGGCAGCTCGTTATATTCAGTCTTTAATTGAATGTGGCGTTACCAGTTTAAAAATTGAAGGAAGAATGAAATCGACCTATTATGTCGCAACAGTCATTCGTGCTTATCGCATGCTGATCGATCGCATTTATGAAGGAAATGTAGATGAAGAATTCATGAATAAGATCCTGGATGAACTTTCCCGTTCAGAAAACCGGCCGACCGCAGTAGGATTTTATGAAGGACAGCCCAAAGCTTGCGATCAGCTATATGGCATCAATGGTGCTGGTGTGACCCAAGAATATATCGCAAGTATTTTGGACTATGACATGGAAACACACATGCCAAGTCAAGAATCATTTTGAATGTGGTATTGATGTGGAAGTGTTTGGTCCGACATATACCATGCCTATGAAACTGATAGAATGTTATGACGAAGATGGAAATAGGGTGAATGTGGCAAACAAGCCAATGCAAATATTAAAAATGCGGATTGATTTTGAAGTACGTCCTTACGATATGATTCGTAAGGTGATGGACAAAAGTAACCGAAATGTATATTAGGAGGAGAGTATGAAATTAAGTCAGAGTTTCTTTTACACCTTAAGAGAAAATGCCAAAGATGAAGAAAGCATTAGTGGAAATCTTCTGGTTCGTAGCGGAATGATCAAAAAAAGCAGCAATGGTATTTATATGATCATGCCTATGGGAAAACTTGTTTTAAACAAGATAGAAAACATTATTCGTGAAGAGATGAATGCTACAGGAGCCCAGGAGCTTTTGATGCCTACACTTATCATGGAAGAAGTTTATGAAAAGAGCGGAAGAAGAGAGAACTTTGGTTCCAATATGTTTGCTTTAAAAGATCGATATCAGAAAAATTATGTATTGGGACCAACGCATGAAGAACTGTTTACCATGGCAGCTCAGATGGATGGTTCAAGTTATAAGGATTTTCCATATAATCTGTATCAGATCCAGACGAAGTTCCGTGATGAAACACGTCCACGCTATGGGCTTATCCGTGTACGTGAGTTCATCATGAAGGATGCTTATTCTTTTGATACGGATCTGGAAGGCCTTCAGATCAGTTATCAAAAGATGTTTGATGCCTACAAGCGCATTTTTGATCGTTTGGGCATTCATTATAAAATTGTCAATGCTGATTTAGGTGTCATGGGAGGACTGTTGAGTGAAGAATTCCAGGCTATTTGTGACATCGGAGAAGATGTGGTGGTGCAGTGTGACGCTTGTGATTTCTCCAGCAATCTGGAAGTTGCACCTATTATCTGTAAGGAATCTGACAGTAAAGAGGAAATGCTGGATATCGAAAAAGTGGCAACACCAAATGCGAAAACCATTGATGAAGTGGCAGCTTTCATGAACAGTGATGTGAATCGTTTTGTGAAGACACTTCTTTATAAAGTGAATGATGAATTTGTGGCATTCCTTTTGAAGGGAAATCGTGAGCTCAATGAAACCAAAGCGTTGAAACTTCTCAATGCTACTGAAAT
>CAMEUL010000149.1 GCA_945938205.1 uncultured Traorella sp.
TCGAATGACACATCTTGAGATACCCAACAATATCTTTAACTAAGGGAAACGGGACTCAATCTTCCTGATGTCTCAATTATGCAGGATCTATGTGAAATATTAGATATCTCGCTTAATGAACTTTTTTCGGGTGAAAATATCAAGGACGAACAATATAAAGAAGTAGCAGATAACAATTTATTAAATGCATTAGAAAACAGTTCATTTACATTAAAAGAAAAAATTGATTTCTTTAAAAAGAAATGGAAAAAAGAACACATTTCTAAAATAGTCTTATGTGTTATTAGTTGGTTTGTTTTGATCATTGCTTTAAAACTTCAAAATGTTGAAGGCTATGTAATTGGAACCATAGCAGGATTACTGTCTATTTTGTTTTACATGATTCTTCATAACCAAATGATGATCTATGTTGAAAACAATGCATATCAGAAAGCCAAAAAGTAAACGTTCAAACCTCAGATTGGCTATGTAAAGCAGAATCCTATTGAATTAGCAGTTTTCTCTCTTCTGTTGAAAACTCTGCTGCCAATATTTAGTTTTAATTCCCCCGAATTCGGGGGAATTAAAACTATTTCAACAACTTTCTATTCAAATCCTCTTCCAATATCTTCATTTGTTCTATCGCTATTTTATTCAACTTAATTAGTCTGTCTTTTTGCGATATACCATCACTAACTAAAACTGCGTTTATATTTTCCATATTCGATAAACAAATCAATTCATTTATTGAAGCATAATCTCTCATATTTCCTTTTAGTGTAGGGTTCGCATCTCTCCATTCTTTAGCTGTTTTTCCAAATAAAGCCATATTAAGCACATCTGCTTCTTGAGCATATACAAAAGATGTTTCTTTGCTAGTTAATTCTCTTGGAAGAATGTTTCCTTTTATTGCATTTGTGTGAATCCGATAATTAATTTTGGCTAATTCTCGTTTTGCGCTCCACCCAATTTGTAACTGTTCTTCTTTTTTCAATCTTTCAAATTCTTTTATTAAATATAGTTTAAATTGTGGTGATACCCAACTTGCAAATTCAAAAGCTAGGTCTTTATAGGCAAATGTGCCACCATATCTTCCTGCTTTTGCGATAATTCCTTTTGAATTTGTGCGTTCAACCCATTGTTTGACTGACATAACAAAACGATTCAACCCTGCTTCACTCATTATTTCTGAGTACTCATGCTTATTGAACTCTGGATTATTGATTTCTTCCCATATTCCTAAAAATTCAATAGTGTTTTTATTTCTAAGCCATTTTTCAATCAACACTGAACCATTTTCAATATTTCTAACCATATCAGTAAGCGAAATATAGTCTTCTTCATTAATTCTAAAAATTTGAATCTCTGTTTCATTTACTACTATTTTTGTCATGATTTTCTCCTTTTTCTTATAATGAGACTTAGAAATAATTGATTGAATCACTTATATGGTAATCTTTGTTGAAAATTACAGTTGTTTTGCAAACAATATGACATGAGATTGATTTCCATATGCATTTGGATGAATGCCAATAACCTTGAAACCATAATTTAATAACCAATAGTAATCAATTCTATCAGTTTTTAAAGATTGAATCGCTGATGGAATATCATTGATTTCTTCACCATCTATATTAAAATCCTTTGAACTCATCCCAGTTCTTGATGTTGTATATCTTTTTGACTTAGCATATTCGCTTGCTTTGTCAAACAATTCTTGTAATTTGTGTTCTAATTTGAATATTCCATTATCATTGTAACCAGAACATTCTAATTCTAAAGATAAATAACATTTTAGTTCTCGAAACAGTGCCCATCCGATTGGATTTCCATTTTCATCAGCCAAATACCATCCAACAGTACCAATGCTATCATCAATATTGGTTAATTGATTATAAGCATTATCAAAAGTAGGCCACCATTCAGGTTTAATTTCATTCATTAAACTAGCTACTTCTACTGCATTTTCATTATTCAATTTAATAACTTTCATTCTTTGGTTCCCTTGATAAATTTAATTTTTCACTTACTCTTTTATTGAATAAAGTTTATCAGAAAATCATGAATAATTCTACTATTTAATCAAGAACCGCCCGAACATTTCACCCGGGCGGTCTTCGTATTATAAATCAACTCAAGCTTTACAATAGCTTTTTATGATAATTCTGTAACTCCTGTACAGAGTTCATAATATTTACCTTTTTGTTTTAGAAGGTCTTCATGGGTACCACGTTCAATGATTTCACCATGTTCCAATACCAGAATGGCTTCTGAATTACGGACGGTAGAAAGACGATGAGCAATGACAAAGACAGTTCTTCCCTTCATCAGTTTATCCATTCCATCCTGGATCAATGCTTCTGTACGAGTATCAATGCTGGAAGTGGCTTCGTCCAGAATGAGTACCGGAGGATTGGCAATCGCAGCACGGGCAATAGCTAATAGTTGACGCTGTCCCTGAGAAAGATTGGCACCATCAGCATGAAGCACAGTATCATAACCTTGTGGAAGATGTTTGATGAAAGAATGAGCGTTGGCTAATTTAGCAGCTTCCACTACTTCTTCATCTGTCGCATCCAGTTTTCCATATCGAATGTTTTCACGCACGGTCGTTGTAAACAGATGGGTATCCTGCAAGACCATGGCCAAGGATCTTCTTAGATCATCTTTTTTAATCAGTTTCACATCAATACCGTCATAAGTAATGCTGCCTTTCTGAATATCATAGAAACGATTGATCAAATTGGTAATGGTAGTTTTACCGGCACCTGTTGAACCAACAAAAGCAATTTTCTGTCCTGGTTTCGCAAACAGTGAAATATCATGTAACACTGTTTTGTTTTCTTCATAACCAAAGGATACATGATCAAAGCGTACATCACCAAGTAATGGCACAAGTTCAAAGTTGTCTCCATGAGGATGTTTCCATGCCCACTGGCCACTTCTGTGGTCGCATTCCACCAGTTGTCCATTTTCTTCAGTAACATTGACAAGGGTGACTTTTCCTTCATCGACTTCTGCTTTTTCATCAATCAGGGCAAAGACACGTTCAGCTCCTGCCAATGCTCTGAAAATGGCATTGAACTGCTGTGAGAGGTTGTTGATTGGCATAGAGAAGCTTCTTGTATACTGCAAGAAAGCAGCCAATGAACCGATATCCATATATCCGTTAATGACACGTACAGCACCTAATCCTGCGATAATGGCGTAAGTAATATAAGATAGGTTTCCCATGATCGGCATGATGATGGACGCATACGTATTGGCTTCCACTGCTGCATCTCTTAATTCATTGTTAATCACATCAAAATCGCTGCAAACCTTATCTTCATATCCGAATACTTTTACGACCTTGACACCTTCAAACATTTCTTCCACATAACCGTTGACCTGACCCAGTGCTTTCTGTTGTTTCTTGAAGAAACAGCTAGATAAGGATCCAAATTTTCGGATGACAAGAATCATGAAGAAAGTCATTATGATAATAAAGAGTGTCAGAAATGGTGAAAGTACCAGCATCATGGTGAATGTTCCAACAATGGAAACTACGCTGTTGATTACTGCAGTAAAGCCTTCACTCATGGCTTCACGGATCGTATCAATGTCGTTGGTGTAGCAGGACATCATATCTCCATGTGCATGCGTATCATAATACTTGATTGGAAGATCCTGCATCTTGTTGAAAAGGTCTTTACGCATTTCATTAAGTGCACGATTGGAAAGCATCATCATGATGTATTTATAAGTATATCCTGAAATAACTCCAATCATATAAATACCAGCGAGCTGACATAACATCAGAATCAAACCTGTATACACTCGGTTTTCTGAAGCGACACCAATCATAGGTGCAATGTAGTCATTGATGATTGGTTTCAGATAATAGTTACCTGCAATCTGGGCCCCAC
>CAMEUL010000150.1 GCA_945938205.1 uncultured Traorella sp.
ACGGCAGCAAAGAATTCTTTTTGTGGCTTGGAACAATCCAATTCTTCCGAAATGAACAATTCTTTAAAATAAGGCATCAGTCCCGATTTTTCCAAGCGTCTTCGTTGGACACTGGCAATGCCATTGGTGGCAATGGCACAGTGAACTCTTTTTGAACATTTTTCCACCACTTCTTGAACACCCTTAATCAAGAAACACTGTTCTGCCAGATGTCTGACATAAATATCATTCATCTTCACGGGATCAAGTGTTGGATAAAACAACTGAAAGAACATTTCAAAACGTTGAATGCGAAGACGTTCCTTTTGAATTTCACCTTTTTCAAGTTGCTTCCATAAGGCATCATTGATACGTGCATATTCATGATAATCCTGTTCTTTTGCTCTGACACCCATTTCCTGCATGGCACTGAAAAAGGCAATTTTTTCTCCGGCATGAAAATCAAGAAGGGTATCATCCACATCAAAACAAATCCACTTGATCATTGAAACTTCTCCTCTAGTTTTTTCCTTACATTTTCACTGACAAAACTATCCAATTTTCCATGAAACTTTGCAATTTCCTTGACAGTTGAACTGCTGACAAACGAAAATTGAGGCTTGCTTAAAAGGAAAAGTGTTTCAATATCCTTCTCCAACATCATATTGGCTGTCGCAATGGATACCTCGTATTCATAATCACTGGTGGCTCGAATGCCTCGAATCATCGCACTGGCATCCAATTTCTTAGCCATGTTGACAGTCAATCCTTCACCAATCAACACCTTCACATTCTTGAGATGTGCCACTTCCTGTTCGATCATATCCTTGCGTTCTTCTTTCGTAAATAGCGATTTCTTGTTGGTGTTTTCCATAATCACCACGTCCACTTCATCAAACAAAGCAGCACTTCTTTCAATCACATCCACATGTCCTCGAGTCACCGGATCAAAGCTTCCCGGTATCATTGCTTTTCTCATATTGCTTCCTTTCATAATAAGAAATCCTGGTAATACCATAAGTTTTTTCCTTAATGCAGACATAAGGACCTATTTGTTGATCCAAGCGATCCTCTTTGGCACTTTCCACGATCAAAATTCCATCTTCACTCAAAAGATTCAACTGAGCGATCTTTTCAATCAATTCTTTATTTTTTTGCTTGGCATAGGGCGGATCCAGATAAATCAGATCATATTGCCTTTGAAGAGATTCAATTCCTGTCCATACATCCTGCTGATGAAGATCATAGTTCTTTTCAACTTTCAGTTTACGGATATTCTTTTGAATACAAGTAATAGCCTTCTTATCAATTTCAAAACTGTCGACATGATCCATTCCCCGTGACAAAGCTTCAAATCCGACATTGCCGCTTCCACCATAGCAGTCCAGCATATTCCCTCCATAAAAATAAGGGCCAATGGAAGAAAAAACAGCTTCCTTGATGCGGTCTGCAGTAGGACGTGTATTCATTCCTTCTACGGTTTCAACTTTTAATGAACGAAATTTTCCTGCCACGATCCTCATGATGCCCGCTCCCTGTTTTCTTTCGCTAACACTGCCTGACAAATGCCAATTGCTGAACATACACTGACAAGTGAACTCGCTCCAGATGATATGAATAAAAGAGGGACACCGGTAAGTGGAATCAGTCCTGTCACTCCTCCAACATTAAAGACAAAGTGAATGAACAGGAACATAGCTGTTCCGATATAAAGAATTTTATAACCTTCTTTTCGTGTAAGAAAAGCATATTGGAAAAGTCGGAAAATGATGATACCATAACCACCTAAGATTACCAGAAAACCACTGATTCCCAGTTCTTCCACCGTTGTCGCAAGAATATAGTCCGTACTGGCTTCCGGAAGATAGCCCATTTTCTGAATAGACTGTCCAAATCCCACACCTGTCCATCCGCCACTGGCAAAAGCATACAGAGAGTTGATCAGCTGATACCCCTTGTCTGTTTCATCTAGCCACGGATTGGAAGCCATGGTGAATCGTTTAATGATATAATTATCAATAAAATCCATTTTTTCCAGCAGGTGAAGCCCTAGATCACTGGCAATAAACACCATAAAACAACTGCCGCATACCAAAAGAATCCCCATTACCTTCTGGAGTTTCGCAAGGCTTGGATGAGTTGGAATCAAAAGACAGATAACGCAAATCAATGACAAAACGATAAAAGAACCTGTATCATTCTGAAGAAGGATCAAAAATGCTCCAATCATATAAAAGGAAAAAGGGATCTTAACGATGCTCCACCAGTCAAGATGACTCTTTTTCACCTTTTCCACGAAAACAGCCATCAAAACGATCATGAAAACTTTCATGAATTCTGATGGTTGTATGGTAAATTGTCCAATTCCCGGCAATGAAAAACGAATCCAGCTTCTGGCTCCTCCAACCGGATCAAAAAAGAAGCAAGCTATAAGCAGAATCACAATTCCTGCACCCACAAGCCGTATTTTTTTCATTGCTTTTTCAAAACTGAAGGAATTTGCGAATAAAACCATGGCAGCATATGCAACAAGCACAAAGGCTGACTGTTTGATCAATGTCTTGATGACAACCGCATTATTATTGCTGGTTTCGCCAACACTAGTGGATACGATCATTAAGGAACCCAAAATGATCAATACGATGACACTGGCATGGATCCAACGATCATATTTTTTTGGCATGTTGATTTTTATTTTTTGCATGGTTTCGCCTCCTTTTCATATTTTACACAATTTCATGATTGATTGGAAGATAAAGACGCTGATTTATTTTTCCATTTCTAGGACAAATGCAATATAATTGGCTTTTCAATTCAAAAAAAATATAATAAAATAAATAAACGAGGTGAACGTATGTTTTTTAAATCAAATGAAATCATTCAGGATACAGATGCCCTGATTCGTGAACATTCCGAAAAAGTATCTCTTCCTTTAAGTCAAGAAGATAAAGAACTGGCTATGAAAATGCTGAGTCATGTGAAATGCTCTCAGGATGAAGAAATCAGCGAAAAAGAAGATATCCGTCCGGCTGTTGGTATTGCAGCTGTTCAGGTAGGTGTTTTAAAACAGATCATTGCTATTTATATACAGATGAGTGAAGATGAAGTGATAGAACTGGCAATCGCCAATCCGAAAATTCTTTCTCATTCTGTTCAGATGACTTATCTGAAAGGTGGTGAAGGCTGTCTTTCTGTCGAAGAAGATCATCCGGGATATGTGCCTCGTTATGCACGCATCAAAGTGAAAGCCTATGACTGTATTCATGATCATGAGGTTATTTTGCGTCTGGAAGGATATCCTGCCATCGTGCTCCAGCATGAAATGGATCATTTCAAAGGAGTTCTTTTCTATGATCACATCAATGCTGTCAATCCTTGGGAACCAATCGAGGATGCCATTGTCATCGAATAAGGTCAAACACTACATTTTTTCAGGTGAGTGTGTTATACTAACATTGAATGAGTGCTAATGAAAGGAGTATTGAATGAATTCAAACGAAAAAAAAGCACTAAAAGAAACAGGAAAAAATACTTATAATAGAGTGACTCCTAAAAATACAGACACGATGGTGTTTGCATTAGGGGGACTTGGTGAAGTTGGAAAGAATATGTATTGCATCGAACATGAAGATGAGATTTTGATCATTGATTCAGGTGTTCGTTTTCCTGAAGATAATCTTTTAGGTGTTGACTATGTAATCCCTGATTACAACTATTTAATCCGTAACCGACACAAGAAAAAATATCTTTTGATCACACATGGTCATGAGGATCATATTGGAGGGATTCCCTTCCTTTTGAAAAGTGTTGAAATAGATGCCATTTATGCACCACGCTTTGCAGTGGCGCTGATTAATCGCAAACTTGAAGAAAAAAGAATGCTGAAAGCGGCA
>CAMEUL010000151.1 GCA_945938205.1 uncultured Traorella sp.
TGGTGCCGACTAGAGGACTTGAACCCCCAACCTACTGATTACAAGTCAGTTGCTCTACCAGTTGAGCTAAGTCGGCACATGGTGGAGGTTAACGGGCTCGAACCGCTGACCCTCTGCTTGTAAGGCAGACGCTCTCCCAACTGAGCTAAACCTCCATGTATTTTTAACCTGACTTGTCAGGTGCTTAGATATAATACCATTGACACACTCTCATGTCAACTATATTTTTAAATTTTTTTTAATTTGAACGAATGAACGAAAAACAGAATTGAAAAATTAAATGCTACTTCTTATTCTTGTATATTACTTTACTATCCTTATGTTTTATTTTCAAATTTAGATTCAAGCATTTGTTTGATCTTGAAATCACTGCTCTTCTTTGTAATGTTGTGGTATAATAACAACAAGGAGTGATTTTTTTTGAACATTTTCAACACGAAGATTTTAAATAACCGGCAGAGATGGCAGCGTGCCTTATTATTCTCTGCACTGGGAACTGTTTTATGCATTCTGTTATGTTCTTTTTTGCAGCGAATGTTTCGTATTCATTCTTCACTGTTTTATCTGATTTCAAGTCTTTTTATGGGATGGCTGATCCAGGAAAGCGGTCATGGTGTTCAGAAGAAGTTTTCTATTCTGGCAGTTGTCTGCATGATACTGATCATTTTCTTTTCTGACATGTTTTATTTTTTTGGAACAAATGCTCTGTACAATTTGCCGACTGCCATGTTTTATACGGTTCAGTCTTATCTTCATATTGATTTTTCTTCTTTGCTTTCCTTGTTGATCAAAGCTGCTTCTATTGGCATCGCATATGAAAGGGCCCGCGTTTTATAATGAATAACCGAAAGACATATGCAATGATCGATTGTGATGCCCTGGCACACAATTTAAAATGCATTAAGAAAAAAACCTCAAAGGCTCTGATTGCCGTTTTGAAAGCCAATGCTTATGGACATGGCGATCTGCCTGTCGCAGAAATTGCCATGCGTGAAGGTTGCATAATGGTAGCTGTCAGTTCTCTTGATGAAGCCATAGCTTTAAGAAATCAGGGATTCCAGGATGAAATTCTGATTCTTGGGTATGTAGACCCAAAAGATTTTGATGAATCCAAAAAAGCTCATGTTACCTTAAGTGTCATTTCTTTCGACTGGATCAAAGAACTGCTTGTTTTGCACAAAGATCTTTCTGGGATGTCTTTTCACATCAAGATAGACAGTGGTATGAACCGCATTGGATTAAAGTTGCAGGAAGAAATCAATACCACCATTCAGTTAATTGAAGATCATCAGGGTATCGTAGAAGGCATTTTTTCACATTATGCCTGTGCCGATGAAGACTCAAAAGACATGTGTGAAAAACAATTTAATTTTTTCAAGAAAATCGTTCTTGAAACACATCACGCATTTAAATGGATCCATATCGAAAACAGTGCCGCTGTAGTTTCTTATGAGGATGATTTCACCAATGCGGCCCGCATTGGACTTGTTATGTATGGCATTTCTCCAGTGGAATGTTCTTTGGATGTGAATCCGGTTTTATCACTTGTTTCTCACATCAGCTGCATCAAGAAAGTTCATCAGGGTGAAACCATTGGCTATGGCGCTACTTATACAGCCAATAAGGAGTGCATAATTGCCACTTTACCAATCGGTTATGCAGATGGACTATTACGTGCCAATCAGTCACGCTGTGTGTTCTGTGATGGTGAATATGCACCCATTGTTGGAAGAATTTGCATGGATCAATGCATGATCCAACTGAATCATTGGGTTGAAGTCAATACCCCCGTTGAAATCATTTCTCAACGCATCCCCCTGACAGCCATGGCAAAAGATCTCAATACGATTCCTTATGAAATCCTCTGCCTACTGAGTGACCGTATTACCCGTATATTCTTGCAGAACGGAAAAGAAATCAAAAGAATCAATCAAAGGCTCCACAATTGAAGCCTTTTTTATATATTCAATTGTTTTAATGCCCTACGTAATGTTTCTTCATCCACAGCCACATAATCTCCGTCATCAAAGCATTTCCTTTTAGCAGTCATGTGCAATTGAGAAAGTTGGGATTTCTGGTGTACCTCTTTTATATTTTCGGGTGTGATTCCTCCTCCGATAAGCAATTGAATTTGTTCGCCATATCTATTCTGCAATCTCGCAAGATGCTCACTTCCTTCAAGGATCGAGCATTTACCTCCACCGCTAAGAATGCGATCCACATGACATTCAATCAGTGTTTGTATTGCATCATCCATATCCAGACATTCATCAAAAGCTTTATGAAAGATGGCCTCCTTCCCGTAGGAATGGATCAATTGAACCATTTTATTTGTATTTATCCTGTCAATGGTATGATCATCATTCAAAAAGCCAAAAACGATACCATCTGCTTTTTCATCCAACAGCATTTGAGCATCTTTAAACATGTTCTCTATCTGACTTTCAGTATAAACAAAACCGGCACATCGCGGACGTACCATGCACATCATAGGAATATGTGTAGTTTCTTTTGCCATTCTTAACGTGGAGATCGTAGGAGTTAATCCGCCCAGTTCCAAGGCACAATTCAGTTCAATACGATCAATTGGAAAAGCAGATGCCGTTATGACATCCTGAATGCTTCCGCAGCATATTTCAATTTGTACATTTTTATTCATTTTCTTCACCTTTTTCATTATACAAGATTTATAAAAGAAGAGGTCCATGAAAATATTTTCTTTTATATGTAAATAAATGAAAAATAATTGAAGTCACAAATGGAACGTGATAAAATACTAAAATAAAGGGGTGGAAGATATGAATTTTGTTTTTTTATCGCCAAATTTTCCAAAATCCTATTGGAATTTCTGTGATCGATTGAAACACAATGGTGTAAATGTATTAGGTATTGGGGATGAACCCTATGATTCATTAAGCAATGAATGCAAGCAGTCCCTTGTAGAATACTATCAGGTGCAAAGTCTGGAGAACTATGATGAAGTATTTAAAGCCTGTGCTTATTTTTCTTTTAAATATGGAAAAATTGACTGGTTAGAAAGCAACAACGAATACTGGCTAATTCGCGATGCTCATCTCAGAGATGATTTCAATGTCAATACCGGACTGAAAACAAACCGTATTGACGGCATCAAATATAAAAGCAAGATGAAGAAATATTATGAAGCTGCTCAAGTGCCTACTGCTCGCTATCATCTTGTTTCTACATATGAGGAAGGAAAAAAATTCATTAAAAAAGTGGGATATCCTGTTTGTGTCAAACCAGATAATGGTGTAGGTGCCTATGCAACCTATAAAATATCCAATGATAAAGAACTGAAAAACTTTTATGACAATCTTCCTCAGGTGGATTATATTATGGAAGAATTCATCAATGGAACGATTGTCAGCTACGACGGTATCTGCAATTCCAATCGTGATATTGTATTTGAAACGAGTCATTACTTCCCTGACCCTGTCATGGACCTGGTCAACGATCAATTGGATGTGTTCTATTATTCCAAAAAAGAAATCCCCGCAGATCTGAAAGAAGCCGGAAGACGTGTCATTAAATCATTCGATTCCAGTTCACGTGTCTTCCATTGTGAGTTTTTTAGACTGAATGAAGACAAAGAAGGTCTGGGTAAGAAAAATGATCTGGTTGGGCTGGAAGTCAACATGCGTCCACCTGGAGGATATACGCCAGATATGATGAATTTTGCCAATAACATTGATGTTTATCAGATCTGGGCTGATATGATATGTTATGACAAAGGATTCTTCGATCCAAATCAGCGACCATATGTATGCATCTATGCTGCTCGTAGAAAAACTCACAGTTACCAGGTGCCTTTAGAAGAAATCATGACGAAATACAATGGCAAC
>CAMEUL010000152.1 GCA_945938205.1 uncultured Traorella sp.
AGTACCAAACAATAAAGCCATTTCATCGATTTCACTGACACATTCCAGTGTTACGATTTCAGCGCCACAGGATGTTTTGGACACTATCAATCAGATCGAAATTCAGCTTCCTGTGTATGATTTCAACAATGACACCAATGTAGTCAGCATGCCAATCAATTTGCCAAGCGGTGTGCGCAAGAAAGATCCAAGTGTTGTCAGCATTACGGTCACTCTTAGAGAAAAGGTTGAAAAAGAAGTAGAAGGACTTCAGATCAACTATAAAAATCGTGGCGAATGGAAAGCAACCATCAGCGGAGATGAAAGTTCAACGCTGAAGGTGAAGATCATCGGTACCAAGGAAATGCTCGATGAATTTGATCCGGCAACCCTTTCCGCATATATTGATTTCTCTGAACTGGATGCGGATGCAAGCGGACTTGTGGAATTGCCGATCCATCTTGAATCAAACCATAAACTACTCGTATTTGAAGCAGAAAAGAAAAACGTAAAAGTCACCGTATCAAAATAGGAGGAATTATGGGAAAGTATTTTGGAACAGACGGATATCGTGGAAAAGCTAATGATAATCTTCGCTTGGATCTGGCGATGAAAATTGGACGTTATCTGGGATATTATTATGGGAAAGAACGTCATGCGAAAATTCTGATTGGGAAAGATACCCGTCAGTCAAGCAGCATGTATGAACATGCATTGGCTGCAGGAGCCAGTGCCAGTGGGGCAACGGTATATCTTTTAGGAGTATGTCCAACCCCAAGTGTTTCCTATCTGATTCAGAAGGAAGGATTTGACTGTGGTATTATGGTAAGTGCCTCTCATAATCCTTATTATGATAATGGAATCAAACTTTTCAATCATGATGGAAAGAAGATGGATCCTGAAGTAGAAGAAGCCATTGAAGCTTATTTTGAAAGAGAAGATGATCTTCCTTTCGCGCAAGAAGATAAAATCGGAAAAGTTTTGAACTTTGAAGATGGACTTCAGCTGTACATTTCCTGGCTGAAAGAAGTGAATCCTTTGGATCTGAATGGATACAAAATTGCGCTTGATCTGGCCAATGGAAGTGCTACAACTACAGCAGTGGAATGTTTGAGCGAACGGGGTGCGACTCTAGAAGTCATTCACAGTGAACCAAAGGGAGTGAATATCAATGAAAATTGTGGTTCTACTCATCCGGAAGAATTGCAGGAACTGATGCGTGAAGGAAACTATGATGTCGGATTTGCTTTTGATGGCGATGCTGATCGTCTGATTGCCGTGGATGAAGACGGAAATCTGATCACTGGAGATTATACACTTCACATTCTTGGCAAGCATATGTTGAAAAAAGGAATTCTCAAGGATAATGTTGGTGTCACAACTGTGATGGCGAACCTTGGACTTTACAAGTCTTTTGAAAAGAATGGCATTCATTCTGTGCAGACGGCTGTCGGTGACAAATATGTGTTTGAAAGTATGGAAGCCAATGATTACAAAGTTGGTGGAGAACAGTCTGGACACATTATTTTCAAAGATTATGAAAATACCGGAGATGGATTGTTTACAGCTCTGCAACTTTTGAAAGTCATGAAGGATGAAAAAGCATCATTAAAAGAATTAGGTGCCGACTTATATATTTATCCACAACTGCTGGTCAACTTAAGAGTTAAGGACAAACAGGTCGTTTTGGATGATCCGGAAGTCAATGAAGTCATTCATCAGGTAGAAAAAGAATTGGGAGATGAAGGAAGAATTCTGGTTCGCCCAAGCGGTACTGAACCACTTCTGCGTGTCATGGTGGAAGCCAAGACAGATGAACTCTGTCATGACTATGTTTATCGCGTCATTGACTTTGTCAAGGATAAAGGACTTTAATAAAATTATCGATTCAGGATGTACTATCCTGGATCGTTTTTTTATGTGCAGTTAGTACATTTCTATATGAAATCTCACCTTGATAATCTAATAACAAATGTAAGTATTTTATTGCGTAATACAAAGGATATTGCTATAATTACTACATTACTTAGTGTAAAAGGGTGGTCATGTCTGCCACACAACACTAATGAATAATGTTGCGTTGGCGAAGAAAGAGAAATCTGACATGATTGAGAAAAAACAGATATTAGTAGTAGAAGATAACGAACTCAACCGAGTCATGTTGAGTGAAATATTATCCGATGAATATAAGGTGTTGGAGGCTGAAAATGGTCAGAAAGCACTGGAAATATTAAAACAGAACAAGGATCGTGTGATGCTTGTCCTTTTGGATGTCATGATGCCGGTAATGGATGGTTATACTTTTTTGAAAACTGTCAAGAAAGACCCTGAATTAGCGTTGATTCCTGTGATTGTAATGACACAGAGTGACAGCGAGGAAGATGAAGTGGCAGCTCTGACGCATGGGGCAACAGATTTTGTACCGAAACCATATCGACCACGAGTGATTCTGAATCGAGTGAACAGCATCATCAAATTAAGAGAATCAGCAGCTTTGGTCAACCAGTTTAAGTATGATCGGCTTACCGGACTTTACAGTAAGGAATTCTTTTATCGAAAGGTCAAAGAGAGACTGGAAGAAGATCCTGATGAAGACTATACGATCATTTGTTCCAATCTTGAAAATTTTAAATTATATAATGACGCTTTTGGCCAGCAGGCAGGAGACCAGTTGCTTCAAAAGATTGCTGTGCAAGCCCAAAATATGATGGGTGATGGAATCTGCGGACGATACAGTGCTGACCGTTTCTTGTTCCTGCAGAAAAGCAAACTGGAAAGAAAATATCGTGATCAATTTATTCAAGAGATAAATAACAATCATCCTGAAAAATTTAAAAATATATCCATGAAATGGGGTATTTATGAGATTGTTGATCGCTCTATTCCAGTCGAACAGATGTGTGATCGAGCCTTGCTTGCCGTGGACAGCATCAAGGGCCAGTACAATCAGTATTTTTCTGTGTATGATGATGCTCTTCGTGGAAAACTGCTGCGTGAAAAGGCAATCACAGATGCTATGGTTACAGCACTCGATGAAGGACAGTTTACGATTTACTATCAGCCAAAGTATAGCCTGATAGATGAATGTATAGCCGGTGCTGAAGCTTTGGTACGATGGAATCATCCTGAATGGGGATTCATGTCTCCGGGAGAGTTCATACCTCTATTTGAAAAGAATGGATTTATTTCACGTTTGGATCAATATGTTTGGGAACAAGTATGTGCTCAATTGAAAAAATGGCGTGAAGCAGGATATCCTCCTTTCAGTGTTTCTGTCAATGTTTCACGAACGGATATTTATCATTCACAACTTGTGGAGACACTTTCAAAACTTACTGAAAAATATGAGGTTGATCCTAAGCACCTTCATTTGGAAATCACAGAGAGTGTATATACTGAAAATCCTCAGCAGATGATCAGTACCATTGATAAATTGCGTAAACTCGGTTTCATCATTGAGATGGATGATTTTGGAAGCGGATATTCTTCTTTAAATATGCTTGGCCAAATAAAACTTGATATTTTGAAGCTGGATATGAAGTTTATCCAGAATGAAATGGAGAAAGCAGAAGAGAAAAGCATTCTCAAGGATATAATCAACATGGCTCACAGACTGCATTTAAGTGTCGTAGCAGAGGGTGTAGAGACACAATATCAAATGAAACGGCTGCAAAGTATGGGCTGTGACTATGTTCAAGGATATTATTTCGCAAAACCGATGCCGACAGATCAGTTTGAAGAATTATGGAAAAATCAGAAGTCAAGCTTAAAGATCGCTTTATCAGAAAACTCACATAGTGAAACCAGTGACAAAAAACTGCTGCTGGTGGTGGATGATGATATCCTGTAT
>CAMEUL010000153.1 GCA_945938205.1 uncultured Traorella sp.
TAAGGCATTTTTGCTTATGACAATGATCTTAATGGTACTTGTTCTGATTCCTGGAATTGGTGTAGAAAGAAACGGATCCAGAAGTTGGTTCAAACTGGCAGGGTTTTATCTTCAGCCCAGTGAACTGTTGAAAATAACCATGATTTTTTCTTCTGCCAGTTATCTTTCCAAAAAGAGAAACTTAAATTCTTTTATAAAAGATCTCTCCCCTTTGCTTTGCCTTGTCCTGCTTGGATTTGGACTAGTTATGTTGCAGCCGGATTTTGGCAGTGGGATCGTTATGCTATGCAGCATTGTTGCCATGGTATATGTTGCAGGATGTCCGATTTCTTATTTCATCAAAGGAGGTATTGCAGGAGTTTTAGGCATGGCTGCTCTTATTCTGTCAGCGCCCTATCGAATGGAAAGGATCACTTCCTTCATTGATCCTTGGAAAGATCCTTTGGGAAGCGGCTTTCAGATGATTCAGTCTCTATATGCCATCTCGCCTGGTGGCCTTTTTGGCAGAGGAATACTAGCTTCTATTCAGAAACAGTTTTATCTTCCGGAACCTCAAACAGATTTTATTTTTTCTATATTCGCCGAGGAATTCGGTTTTTTTGGTTGTGTAATTCTGTTAACGCTTTATTTCATGATCTTATGGTTTGGTGTTTTGATTGCTCAAAATGCCATGACCCGATTTGAAGGCTATGTTGCTTTTGGCATCATGGCTTTATTTGGCATTCAGGTAGCCATTAATCTAGGTGTAGTGGTGGGACTTTTTCCGGTAACCGGTATCACGCTTCCTTTATTTTCCTATGGAGGAAGTTCTCTGGTGGTAGTCATGGGAATGCTTGGAATTGTAATGGGCATTAGCAAAAAAACAAAATAAAAAGAAGATATCCCTAAAATGAAGAGTTTCTTATGAGCCAAGCAAAAAATAAGCCGAATAAAGATGCGAATATAGTTTACTTTTCATCTCAAATATCTTAAAATTTATATGTATGTAGATATGAGGAGGAGATTAGTTAATTATGAAAATTTCATCACTACAGAAAGCAAGATATGAGTATTCTCCAAAACTTCCTGGAATGCTGAGAAACGGTATTGCCAATATCTGTGTCAAGGAAGGTGAAGCAACTCAGAGCGTTGCCGATCAGGAAAAGATTCAAGCCCTATTCCCAAACACTTATGGTAAAAAAGAAATTACTTTCCAGCAGGGACAGAATACTTCTGAAGCAAAAAAACAGGTGGTTGGTGTGATCCTTTCAGGAGGACAGGCACCTGGAGGACACAATGTTGTTTGCGGACTTTATGATGCATTAAAAGCAACGAATAAAGAGAATGTCCTTTATGGTTTCAAAAACGGACCTATCGGGCTGATCGAAGATGACTATCTGATTTTTGATGATGAATATATCAATGAATACAGAAATACAGGTGGATTTGATATCATCGGTTCCGGAAGAACAAAACTTGAAACCAATGAACAGTTTGCCATCGTTGCGGAAGTATGCAAGAAACATGGAATTACTGCTATTGTTATTATTGGAGGAGATGATTCCAATACCAATGCAGCTGTACTTGCGGAATACTTTGCAGCTCATGATACAGGTGTTCAGGTTATCGGATGCCCTAAAACCATCGATGGAGACCTGAAGAATGAAGACATTGAATGCTCATTTGGTTTTGATACAGCTACTAAGACCTATAGTGAAATCATCGGAAACATTGAAAGAGATGCCAATTCAGCAAAAAAATACTGGCACTTCATTAAAGTAATGGGTCGTTCTGCTTCTCATGTTGCTTTAGAATGTGCTCTTGAAACTCAGCCAAACATCTGTCTGATTTCTGAAGAAGTATCAGAAAAGAAAATGTCACTTTCGCAGATTGCTGACTACATTGCGGATTCAGTAGAAAAAAGAGCTGCCAAAGGCATGAACTTTGGTGTTGCCATCATTCCTGAGGTGTTGTGGAATTTGTTCCTGAATTCTCCGTATTGATTCATGAAATTAATGAACTTCTTGCAGGAAGCAAAGCAGATGCTTTCAACGCTCTTCCTACTTGGAAAGACAAATATGCTTTCATTGAAAATGGTTTGACAAAAGAATCTATGAGTGTTTTCGCTATTCTTCCTGAAAGCATCCAACAGCAGTTGTTCCTTGAAAGAGATCCTCATGGAAATGTGCAAGTTTCTCTGATTGAATCTGAAAAATTATTCTCTGCTCTTGTGAAAGACAAATTGGAAGAAAGAAAGAAAGCTGGTACATATAAAGGAAAATTCAGTGCTCTTCACCATTTCTTAGGATACGAAGGAAGATGTGCATTCCCTTCTAACTTTGATTCTGACTACTGCTATTCATTGGGATACAATGCCTTCATGCTGATTCAGTATGGTTATAATGGTTACTTATCCAAGATTTCCAATCTGAAGAACCCTGCTAATGAATGGGTTGCTGGTGGTATGCCAATCACAAAGATGATGAACATCGAAAGAAGACATGGAGAAGATAAGCCTGTAATCAAGAAAGCTCTTGTGGACCTTGAAGGAAAACCATTCAAATTCTTTGAAGCTCACAGAGAAGAATGGGCTGTGGATACATGCTTTGTATATCCAGGAGCTATTCAGTATTATGGACCAGTTGAAGTCTGTGATATTACAACCAAGACATTAGCTCTTGAACAGGAATAATTGAATTTGAGACCGAAGTATATCAAACTTCGGTTTTTTTATGCATTTTTTTCTCTTGGACAGGATTGTATTTTAAAACAAGGGGAGATGTGCTATAATGCCTTAGAGGTGTAACCATGAGAATTTTGATTGCAACCGGTGGCACGGGTGGTCATATCTATCCTGCTTTAGCCCTGGCTGATGAAGCAAAGAAGAAATATAAAGACTGCAAGATTCTGTTTGTAGGAAACAAGAATCGTATGGAGTCTAAAGAAATTCCCGCAAAAGGCTATGATTTTATTGGCTTAGATGCTAGCGGACTAGTAGGAAATCTTTTGAACAAAGCACATGCTGTGCTGCAGATGTCAGTTGCTTATGTGAAAGCACTCAAAATTGTAAAGGACTTTCAGCCGGATATTGCGATTGGCTTTGGAGGCTATGTCAGTGCACCTGTGATGATGGCAGCTCATACCAGAAGGGTGAAGGTAATGCTTCATGAGCAAAATTCTATTGTGGGAGCTGCGAATCGTTTATGTATGAAGTTTGCGGATGCAATTGTCATCTGTTATGAAAAATGCTTTGAAGAATGTGATGCGAATAAAACACGTCTATTGGGAAATCCAAGAGCAAGTGTCGTCAAGCAGCATCCTTTTGATCCAAAGTATTATGAATCACTGAAACTTGACCCAAAGCGTCCTTTACTTTTGGTAGTCATGGGAAGTCTAGGCAGTGTCAGTGTGAATGATGCCATGATCGAAGCACTTCCTGAACTGGATCAGAATAATCAGATTCTTTTTGTATGTGGAAAAGGAAATTATGAAAAGGTTCGTTCACAGATGCATCAGGATAACATTCATGTTGTGGAATATGTAAATCAATTGGCAATCCTTGAAAAAGTGGATTGTATCATTTGCCGTGCCGGAGCCACAACTGCTGCGGAAATTACAGCGTTTGGTATTCCAAGTATTTTGATTCCTTCTCCTTATGTGGCACATAATCATCAGTATTATAATGCTAGTGTTTTAGTGGAAAAGAAATGTGCATTTATGATCGAAGAAAAAAATTTGAATGCAAAAACGCTTTTTGAAAAAGTATCAAAAATATTGCAATATGAAACGTTAAGAAGTACAATGAACCAGCCTG
>CAMEUL010000154.1 GCA_945938205.1 uncultured Traorella sp.
TAAAAAACATGTTCTTGGAAACTTCTCAAGTTCAATCTGTTTCTTTTATCATTCCAACAAAAAAGATTCAGATTCCACTTGATATTAAAGATCAAATCGGAAGACTTTCGCTTCAAATCAAAAAATGTGTTTTGACAGATATGCTGTCGCTTTTCAAATGCTCTTTGAAATGTGAACCAAAGCATGAAATTTTGCTTAATTCTGTCAATCAGCAGGATGAAACGATATCCATGAATATCGTTGAAAATACTTTTTCACGATCAAAATGTGATGATTATGAAATCCGTGAATATCATACAGGAGATTCATTAAAAGATATTCATTATAAGATATCGTATAAAATGAAAAAATACATGGTAAAGGATACAACGAAATCGAGAATGAATCGTTTTTCCATTTTTCTTGAACTCAGTGGTAATGAATCAGAATGCTTGCATGTTCTACAGTCTTTTTGGAATGTGAGTCAATATCTTATATCGCAACAGGAAGTTTTTGATGTATTGTGGATGAGCCAGTATGACCTCAAAACGGAAAGAATTGACAATATTGTACTCTTGGAAAAAGTTCTTGATGAAATATTAAGTCACCCGAAGGCATATGAAAGTAAAATACCATTGGAAGCAGATATGTTTATCAATGCTTCTGGTATTGAGGAGGCATGAGGGTATGAAAAAAGAATTCTTTTATGAAACAATCATGCTTCTTTTTGGTTCTTTGATACCTTTGTGGGTATTGGTCGATACCTTTGAACTTGTTGAAAATGTTTACTTGCTTTTGGGGATAATTTGTTTTTTGCTGTTACTTTTGTATCTTCTAAAAGAAAAAACAGGAAGATATATAGTTATATTGTTGTTTCTTATATTGATGGCTGTTTTTGGTTTTATTAAAATAGACACTATCATCTTGGGATTTAAAAGCTGTTACAATGAAATTGTACAAGTCTATTATAAAAGCATTCAAGTGTCTCTTGATCAATTTGCAGTGAGAGGCTCACTTGTAGAACTTGAAAAAGCTCGTTTTCTGTTTCTGATATTTGTAGGATGCTTGGGAGGAGTTTTCAATCATGTGGCTTTGATCCAAATGAGAAAGCCTTGGTTTGCTTTTCTGATATCTCTTATTTTCTGTTTTCCTTTTTTAGTTATTCAGGTTCCTCTTGATTGGATCTTAATGGCAATTTTAATTGCTTACTGGTTTGTTTTGATGCTTCCGATATTTTCTAAAGTGATCAAACATACAAAGCCTATGATCGTTCAAGTTTTGATGATCATGATGAGTGTCATTTTGATCATTAGTATTTTTACTAATGTACTTCCGGAAGTACGAGTGAAGAATGCTTATTCACCGGATACCATTCAGACTCAACTGATTGAAAAGATCAATGCTTTTCTTCAACATTTCGCAAGTGTTCAGATCAAACAGTCTTCTTTAAATCTGAGTCTTGCCGGAAATCGATATTATGATGATGTAGTTCATGCAAGTATCACAAGAGAACTGCCGAAATCTCTTTATCTGAAACGGCAATCTTATGCAATCTATAATGAGAACAAATGGGAATCTTTACCGGTTGAAGACTATAATCGTTCAAATATTGATTTTGATAAGATCTTCAAATGGATCACAACCTATGAAGTGAATTCCAGTATGTTAGAAATAATCAGTATTGAAGATATGCGTGTCGGAAATAGTTATTCATTACAGCCATATCATATTCGCAGCCTTACCAGCCAGAATTATGATCTAAGCTATGACATTGGTTATGAAATCAAGAACAGTAATCGTTATACTGTTCAGGTATTCAGCGGTCAAGGTGCTTACAGAATTGATTCAGAACATCAGAAATATCAAAGCTTTGTGAAAGAGTATTATTTACAAGTTGATAAGAATATTCAAAAACTTTTTGAAGAAATGAATCTTCTCAAACCGGATGCTTTTAAATCAATTGTCAGTGAAACTGAACGTAGACAGGAAATCACAAAGTATATCTTAGACATCTTACAAGATTATTCTTATACACTGACACCAGGATTTACTCCGAACAATGAAGATTTTGTAACGTATTTTCTTCAAAAGAGCAAAAAAGGCTACTGTGTGCATTTTGCAACTGCTGCCACTTTGATGTTTCGCTATTATGGCATTCCTGCTCGTTATGTTGAAGGATATTATCTTTCTCAAAACCGTCTGGAAAAAGAAAACGGGTTCTACAAAGGGGATATTTTGGACAGTGATGCCCATGCATGGGTAGAAACTCTCTCTGTATTAAATGGTTGGGAACCTGTAGAAGTCACTGTTGGAACTGTACTCTCAGATCCAAATGATCCAAATACACCCCAAATAGAAAACCCAACAAACCCTAATTCACCTCAGGGTAATAATCCTATCAATAGACCGAATACACCAACAAATACACCCGATCCAGATGTAAATGTACCACAAAATAAAATTTCAAAAGATAGATACTTTGTCTTTTTGATTATTGGACTTATTTTGATTTATGGAATGATTCGATACAGCATTTTGATCTTACGAAGAATTCGTTTTTCAAAGAATGATCAGAAAACTGTTTACGCAATGGCCAAGTATCACAAAAAGATTGAAAAATATGCAATGGATCGTAATGAACGACTGATAGAACTCTTTGAGAAAAACCGTTTCTCTGAAGAAGGATGCACTGTTGAAGAAATCAGTGAAATCAGACAAAATATTCGTAAACGTGTTACTATCATTGATCAAAATCTATCGTTTATGAAACGATTGTATTTCCGTTATGTGAAAATGTATAAATAAGACATAAATCTACAATCTTTGTATCTTACTTCACATATAATTTCATTATGAAAAAATCGATTGCTTCTCTTCATCATCACGAATATGTTCATATGAAATGCTGCTATCATAATTTGTATGATATCAAGGTTCGGATCGAGTTTTTAGATTATTTAAATATGATGAAGAAATATCCGATGACTCCCACTTTATCATTATCACAAAGAATTATGTTTTTCTTCCACAGGATCCATTTTTATATTTTTGAGATCGATCTTGAGATCCTGCGAGAAGCGTTTGATTCTATGAGATGTACATATGAAATTTTAAAGGATATGGAGGCAAGTGAAGCAATGATCAAAGATTATGCCATGATTTTAAAGAATATGCAGAAACTGTTGGTCATGAAAGGGCATCTTGATTGATGCCTTTTCAATTGGTATAATGTCCAAGAAAGCAGGTGTAATATGAAAATAGAAGAAAGATTTTTAAAATATGTAAGTTATGATACACAATCAGATCCTTTGTCCCAAACAACGCCTTCCACAATGAAACAGAAAGAACTGGCGAAATATCTTGTGGAAGAACTTCACGAATTAGGCATTGAAAATGCCTTTATGAACGAATTTGGCGAAGTATATGCACATTTGGATGCCAATGTAGAAGGAATGGATAAAATAGGCTTTATTGCACATATGGATACATCCTGTGATTGCAGCGGCAAAGATATCCATCCAAGAATCATAAGGGATTATGATGGAAAGGATATTTGGCTGAATGAGGAGGTTGTTCTCTCACCAAATGAATTTGAAAACCTCAATCATCATCTTCATGAAGATTTGATCGTGACGGATGGTACGACACTTTTAGGTGCTGATGACAAAGCAGGAATTGCTATCATCATGCAGTCAATTGAGAAAATATTAAAGGAAGATATTCCGCATGGAAAGCTCTCGATTGCATTTACATGTGATGAAGAAGTGGGAAGAGGGGCAGAAAACTTTGATCTTGAAACTT
>CAMEUL010000155.1 GCA_945938205.1 uncultured Traorella sp.
TATCGTGCAGATGATATTCAGTTAGGAATCGATGGCACTCATTTCAAATTAATCTATGATCAAAAGGAATATGCTATTTCCACAAATCTTGTTGCACTTTACAATGTTTACAATCTTTTGGCAGCGATTGCTTCTTTGCATGAAAGCGGATTTCCACTTGAAAAGATATTGGAGCATGTAAATAATCTTCAGCAGGTTGAAGGAAGACTGAACCGCATTGATGAAGGTCAACCGTTCAATGTAATTGTAGATTATGCCCATACACCGGATGGTTTTGAAAAGATCTTTGAATATGCTCGCTTAATTACTCCACAAGACAGAAGCATTATTGGAGTCTTCGGAAGCGCCGGCCAGCGAGATATGAAGAAACGTAAGGTGATGGGTAGCATTGCAGATAAATACTGTGACAATATCATTCTGACGGATGAGGATCCAAGAACAGATGATCCGGTTAGTATTTCAAATGATATCAAGAGTGGCATTGAAAAAGCAAATACGGTTTATATTTCAGATAGAGCTACAGCAATCCGTCAGGCTGTAGAAATAGCGAATGTCAATGATACTGTTTTGATCCTTGGAAAAGGTGATGAGCGCTATATGGCAATGAAAACCGGAAAGGTAGATTATGAAGGAGATATCAATGTTGTAAAACATGCTATCCGTAAGTATTATTTAGGGATTGAGGAGAACGAAAATGAAGAAAAGTAAATATATCGATCATACATTATTAAAGCCACAGGCAACACAAAAGCAAATTTTAAAACTTTGCGAAGAAGCAAAGCAATATGATTTCGCAAGTGTTTGTGTTAATCCGGGATGGGTCAAATTCTGTGCAAATGAACTTAAAGACAGTGATGTCATGGTTTGTACGGTAATTGGCTTTCCATTAGGTGCCACTACTTCTGAATCCAAAGCTTTTGAAACACGCCAAGCTATTGAAAATGGTGCTGATGAAATTGACATGGTCATGAATATCGGTGCCTTAAAAGATCAGAATTATGATCTTGTTATATCTGATGTGAAAGCTGTTGTGGAAGCAGCTCAAGGAAAATGTGTCAAAGTAATCCTTGAGACATGTCTTTTAACAGATGAAGAAATTGTGAAAGCGTGTGATTGCTGTGTGAAGGCACAAGCTACATTTGTCAAAACAAGTACAGGTTTTTCAACAGAAGGAGCTAATCCGCATGTCGTGAAAGTCATGGTAGATGCCGTCAAAGGAGCATGTAAAGTAAAAGCAGCAGGAGGCGTAAAAACTCCTCAGGATATGGACGAAATGATCAAAATCGGTGCAGATCGCATTGGTACAAGTTCAGGTGTTGCCCTCATGAGTGGGGAAAATGTAAATTCTTTCTATTAATTCTTGCAAATTATCACATAATTATGTATAATATGTGTGCTTGCTCGGAAGGGAGGTTTGTAGATGCCAAAAGTAGTGCTTAAAGAAAACGAAGTTTTAGATGACGCTTTGCGTAGATTTAAACGTCAAGTATCTAGAAACGGTACCCTTGCTGAAGCTCGAAAAAGAGAATTTTACGTAAAACCAGGCGTACGTCGTAAATTAAAACAAGAAGCTGCTCGTAAAGCACGTCGCAGTAAATAAAGAAGCGAATGCTTCTTTTTTTATTATTCATGCGTAAAATGTACTGAGGTGTCCATGATTACTATATCTGATGAAAGAATACAGCTCATTCATTATACGAAGATAGGGAAAGTATTGAATCATGAAATTACAGTGAATATCAAAAACTGTTCCATCATTATTACTGGAGAAAATCTGCTGATTGCTTATCTGAATCAAGACGAAATCATTTTAAAAGGGAAAATCCGCAAAGTGGATTTTATGTATCATGATGAAAGGGTATGATGTTTATGAAACCTCGTATTCCATGGAAGAACTTTTTGATATTATTCAAGATCAAAAATTGGAGGTTTTTCAGATACGTCAAAAAGAAAGTCTTTGTTTCACATCTGTCTATAAATATCGAAAGGTATTAACTAAGTTTGATCAAATTTCCTTAAAAAATACTATTGGAATTTTTGGTATTATCAATCGTTTTTTTTTAAGTAAGGAAAAAATCATTTCCTTTCTAAGTTGTGCTATCTTTCTTTTTTTCTTGTCTAAGACTATTTTTGTATTTGAAATACGAGGCGAAAGTCAAAGCCATTTTCAAATGGTAGAAGAACATCTTTCACTGTATAAGACTCCTTTTCTGATGCTGGATAAAAATGAAATGACAAACAAACTTACTGAATTGAATGGACAGTTGAACTGGTATGGAATTTATCAGAAAGGATCACGTCTCATTTTGCAGTTTCAGCCAAGAAAATCATTTGATGTGCAAACATTTGATGCATATGATCTAATTGCTTCAAAGTCAGGCGTCATAGCTGCTTTTGATGTGCTGAAAGGTACTAAAACAGTAAAACTGAATGAATATGTAAATCAGGGAGATGTACTAGTCAGTCACATTTTATTGGATTCAAAAAATGAAGAAAAAACAACAGAGGTTTTTGGGAAAGTATTTGCATATACTTTTCAAAAAGTAAATGTGGAGATAAAGAAGAATGATTTGCCTGAATTTCTCCAATACTATGAATGTCTGTTAAGAAGCCGTATGCAGATACAGCTGGATGAAGATGAGAAAATCATACAAGAGATTCCTTTGCAATTTGAAAGAAATTCAGATACAATAACAATGACCAATTTTTATGTTTTATATGAAATGATTTCAGAAGTAGGTGAAAGTATTGAATAGATATACATTGGATGTTTCTTATTGGGATATTGACGCACGCATGAAGATATGTGGTCCACAGGATGCGTATCTCAGAAAGATCGAAAAGGAATTTGATTGTCAGTTAGTTTTTGAGAATGATGAACTGATTTGTATGGGCGATAATGATACGTGCATGAAAGTTCTTCGTACTTGTTATGATCTTTATGCACAGACACATGAATTAAGCATACAGGATGTTCAGTATTTCTGTCGAATGCTGAAGCAGTATCCAAATTCAACACGTCTTCATTTTTCAAATGAACCCATCGCAAAAACTGTTTCAGGAAAACTGATCTATCCAAAAACCATTGGTCAGCGTGTACTTGTGGAGAATATGGAACAGAAAGACATTGTATTTGCCAGCGGCGTCGCAGGAACAGGTAAAACATATCTTGCTGTCGTTTATGCTGTCAGTCAACTTAAAAAAGGATTATTCCAGAGAATTGTGCTAACACGTCCTGCAGTAGAAGCGGGTGAATCTCTTGGATTTCTTCCGGGTGATCTAAAAGAAAAGGTGGATCCATATCTCCGTCCTTTATACGATGCTTTATATGATATGTTAGGGAATGAACAGGTTACCAAACTGTTAGAAAAAGATGTCATTGAGATTGCACCTCTGGCATATATGCGAGGAAGGACCCTGGATCATGCATTCATCATTTTGGATGAGGCACAAAATACAACGACCTCTCAAATGAAAATGTTTTTGACACGAATGGGATTTCATTCTAAAATCGTTATCACCGGTGATACGACACAAATTGATCTTGTAGGCAAGAGGGAAAGTGGCTTGACGCAGGCAATGGAGTACCTCAAAGAAGTTGAAGGAATTGGTATTGTGGAACTGACAAGCCATGATGTTGTTCGTCATCCGATGGTTCAGAAAATATTGGAATGCTATGAAAAACATGAAAATGAATAAAGAGGCTGTAACGAATAAAACAGTCGAAAAATAAAAAATGCATCGAATCT
>CAMEUL010000156.1 GCA_945938205.1 uncultured Traorella sp.
AGCGTGTTAAGGTTGCCTTAGTCCATGAAAAGATTACAAATCAGAGAAATGATTTCTTACAGAAACAGTCTACCATGCTGATTCGTGAAAACCAAACAATCTGCATAGAAGAACTGAAAGTAAGAAATATGATGCGTAATCATAAACTGGCACAGTACATCGGTTCAGCATCGTGGAGTAAGTTTTTTGATATGCTTGCATATAAGTCTGTCTGGTATGGAAATGATGTTGTAAAAGTACCAACCATGTACCCAAGCAGTCAGACCTGTTCTTGTTGTGGGTATAAGAATCCACTGGTGAAAAGCCTGGCGGTTCGTGTATGGGAGTGTCCAGACTGCCATACCGTACATAACCGTGATACCAATGCAAGCATAAATATCTTGACTAAAGGACTGCAAATGCAGTCAGCATAGACATATATAAGACTGCACCGTAGGACATACGGGAACAGTATAATCTAGCTTGTGGACACTGTGTAAGTCATTGAATACCGTAAGGTATGAGCCAATGCAGTAGTGGTAGAAACAAGAATCTCCTTGCTTTAGCTATGGGGAGTGTCAACCTACCTATAAAGATACAGATGAAATGAGGCGAGGAATCTATTTAAGAGAATATACAGCCTTGTGTGAATTATTTAAATCAAGATAAACAACAAACATTCCACTCTGAAATACCATGAAATGATTGTTTTCATGAATTATTTCAGGGTGGATTTTTAAATTATGAAGAATTGATTGATTTTTAAATGAAACTGTGCTATTTTATCTGTTAACAAACGGAAGAGAGGTACATAACGTGGCGCGTGTAATTGATGAATTATCTCATACTTTTGGTGAATATTTACTGCTTCCAAACTTAACGACAAAAGAATGTTTGGTTTCGAATGTCAGTCTGAAAACACCACTTGTACGATTCAAAAAAGGAGAAGAGCCTGCTTTAAGTCTGAACATCCCAATGATCAGTGCAATCATGCAGTCTGTTTCTGATGACAAGATGGCAGTAGCATTGGCTAAGAAAGGTGGATGTGCCTTTATTTACGGATCACAGACTATTGAAGCACAGGCAGAAATGGTACGAAAGGTTAAAAACTACAAAGCAGGATTTGTAGTAAGTGATTCCAACATCACACCAGACAATACTTTGGCAGATGTTTTAGCTCTTTTAGAAAAGACAGGACATTCTACAATGGCAGTAACTGACAATGGAAAAGCAGATGGAAAACTGTTGGGAATTGTTACTAGTCGTGATTATCGCACTTCAAGAGATGCGATGGATAAGAAAGTCAGTGAATTCATGACAAAATATGATGATCTTGTTGTTGGTCATGATGGTATGTCATTAAGTGAAGCCAATGATCTGATCTGGGAAAAGAAACTGAATTCACTTCCAATCGTTGATGAAAACCAGCATCTCAAATATATGGTTTTCAGAAAAGATTATTCCAGTGATAAAGAAAATGCTGATGCATTATTAGATAGTGAAAAACGTTACATCGTTGGAGCTGGTATCAACTCTAGAGATTATGCCGAAAGAATTCCTGCTCTTGTGGAAGCCGGTGTCGATGTCGTATGTATTGACTCCAGTGAAGGTTTCTCTGAATGGCAGTACGATACAATCAAATGGGTTCGTGAAAACTATGGAGACACTGTGAAGATTGGTGCAGGTAACGTTGTCGATGGTGATGGCTTCAGATATCTGGCAGATGCCGGTGCAGACTTCATCAAGATCGGTATCGGTGGAGGTTCCATCTGTATTACACGTGAAGCCAAGGGAATCGGACGCGGACAGGCCAGTGCAGTCATGGATGTTGCGAAAGCAAGAGATGAATATTTTGAAGAAACAGGAATTTATGTTCCAATCTGCTCCGATGGAGGAATCGTGCATGATTATCATATTACTTTAGCCCTTGCTATGGGAGCTGACTTTGTCATGTTGGGAAGATATTTCGCAAGATTTGATGAATCTCCTACAGCTAAAGTAAAAACCAGCAAAGGTTATATGAAAGAATACTGGGGAGAAGGAAGCAATCGTGCAAGAAACTGGGCAAGATATGACTTAGGTGGCAAAAAAGAACTGACTTTTGAAGAAGGTGTCGATTCTTATGTGCCATATGCCGGTAAACTGGATGATGGTGTTTCTATTACTTTACACAAAATCAAATCTACAATGTGTAACTGTGGTTCTACCAACATCAAGCACTTCTATCAAACAGCTCGTCTGACATTGGTATCTAATGTTTCCATTCAGGAAGGAAGCGCCCACGACGTTGTATTAAAAGATGATTTCAAATAAGGTCGCAAGACCTTTTTTTGTGTTATACTTGAATCATGAAAAGAATGACAAAGAAAAACGGAAAAGAAATATACGTATGTGATGAAAAGAAAGCCTTGGAACGATTGGCTCAATTTGAAGATTTCTTTTTTGATCTTATTCAGGATCAAAAAGAAATTTCACAACAAATAACAATGATGCAGAATGAGATGAGAACAAAGCAATATCGCTATCGTGAAATCAGTGCCCAAAAGTGACCAATTCGCTCATTCTAAGAAAACTGAAAGAATATGGTATCACAGAGGAGGCAGAATAAAACCATGTGTGGAAGATATTTTGTACAACTTGATGAATCAGAAGTTGCCCGTAAAATCAAAAAACGCATGGAACAGCTATCCATTGAAGATGTAGCATTCAATGAAGTCTATCCTTCTCAAAAAGCCTTGGTACTCATTCCAAAAAAACAAGGAATTGATATAGACGTGAAGAAATGGGGTATCGAGGGAAAAAGTCTTTTGATCAATGCCAGAAATGAAACCATTCATGAGAAGTATACATTTCAAAGAATACAGAAGAATCGCTGTGCTATTCTTGCCAATGGGTTTTATGAATGGAAAGATAAACAAAAAATTTATATTACCACGAATGAGAACTATATGTACTTGGCAGGTTTATATAATGAAAAAAATGAGTTTGTGATTCTTACAGGAAAAAGTGAACATGAAATGAAAGAGATTCATGATCGTACTCCTCTTATTATGAATTTTAAAGAAATGAAAGATTATTTAAATTTTAAAATAGATCCTATCGTAAATAACCAGCATCTTTACTTTCAACCAGAATCAAAATGATTCTGGTTTTTCTTTTCTTTGCATAAAATGTATGGGAGGGAAATCATGAAAATATATGAAGCCAACGGTAACCGTTTTATACTAGGTGAAGAAATGGTAGATGTAAAAGAACAATGCAAACAATATTTATGTGATGGATTTCTTTTGATACATTCTCATCAGATGAATGTTTATAATGCAGATGGCAGCCAAGCTGAACTATGTCTAAATGGTCTGCATTGTTTTGCCCATTACTTATATGATCAACATCCGGAATATCGTGTTTATGCGCTTTTAATAGGAAGTGAGATTTATAAATGTGAAATCTTACAAGTGGATCCATTCATCAGTGAAGTGGAACTGAAGCTTCCCAAAACATATCGAAATTTCGTGGATACAGGCAATGAACATTATATTTTGTTTGAAAATGATCTATCACAGGCTGAACTCTTAAGCAAACGCTATGACTGTAATGTCAGTTATGTGAAAATTATCAATCGAAAATACATTGAAGTTAAAACGTATGAACGAGGAGTAGGTTTTACGAAGTCGTGCGGCAGTGGCAATGTTGCCAGCTGTTATTACTGTAAGTTCAAT
>CAMEUL010000157.1 GCA_945938205.1 uncultured Traorella sp.
TATCTTCACTGCCTTGTTTTACGAAAATGGCAGCCTGTGGGATTCCTTCCAGTTCAGTGTTCATGTTTTCCTTATAGGAAGCTTGAAGATTCTGGATGACCTGCAGTTCAATGCCCTGTTCTTTTGCTTTCTTGATGGTTGCAGTAACAGCAGGTTCTGCCAGCATACCACAATCTGCCTTACCGCTTAATAAAGCTCCCTGTACATCCTGTGCACTGGAATACATGGTAATTTCAGGTTTGATGGTGGATAGGTCTACAGCTTTCTTTAATACGAAGTCAACGACACTTCCTTCTCCAAATGTTGCGAAAGTTCCTTCTTCATTCAAAGCATTTTCACTTTTTCCAACCAGATAAAGATTCCCCCAGGTAATAACAGCTTTTAAACGATAATTGCTTTTCCCTGCCTGGATCATTTTTGCTCCTAAGTTCACAGGGGCTAAGATCACATCATATTCACTGTCTTCTTTTACGAGTTCAGCACTTAATACCTCACTGCCTGTCATAAAATCAAAACTGTTTTCACTTTCATTCACTTTTGCTTCCAATAGTGAAAGAGCCGGTGCTCCAGTTGGAGAGAGCACTTTCACTGGTTCAGTTGTTTTCTGTGTACAGCCAACTAATAATAAAGCAGCAATGAGGAATGTCTTTAAATATCGCATCTTGTTTTCTCCTTGATTTCTTTCTGAATCATGTTTACAAATTCATCAAATGGTACTGTTAAAGATTCTTTCTGTCCCTGACGACGAATGGTTACGGTGTTGTTTTCTTTTTCACCATCACCTAATACCAGTTCAATTGGAATTTTCTTCATCTGTGCTTCACGGATACGATAACCCAGTTTTTCATTACGTGCATCTAATTTGGAACGGATGCCCAGTTCACAAAGCTTTTCATGTATGTTCTTCGCATAGTCCAAATGCAGTTCATGGTGTACCGGAATGACTTCAACCTGAACAGGTGCTAGCCACATTGGGAATTTTCCTCCAAAGTGTTCGATCAGGATACCGATGAAACGTTCCACTGATCCAAAGATAACACGGTGCAGCATGACCGGTCTTACTTTTTCTCCGTGTTCATCGACATAAGTCAAATCAAATCTTTCAGGCAAGTTCATATCCAGTTGGATCGTACCACACTGCCATACTCTTCCTAAAGAATCCTTGATATGGAAATCCAGTTTTGGTCCATAGAAAGCTCCGTCTCCCGGATTGATCTTGAAAGTCTTTCCTGCTGCTTCACAAGCCTTGGCTAAAGCTGCTTCACTTCTTTCCCAAACTTCTAAATCACCAATGTATTTTTCTTCTGGACGAGTTGAAAGTTCGATGTCGTATGTTAATCCAAAGATGGCATACACTCTGTCAATAAACTGAATGAGTGATACTACTTCACTTTCGATCTGATCCATGCGCATAAAGATATGGGCATCATCCTGTGTAAATGTTCTTACTCTGAATAATCCATTGAGTGCTCCACTGGCTTCATGACGATGTACCTGTCCAAGTTCTCCCATTCTGATTGGGAAATCCTTATAAGAATGAAGTGAATTTTTATATACCAAAAGGCTTCCCGGACAGTTCATTGGTTTAATTGCAAATTCACGGTCATCCACCATGGAAATATACATATTTTCCTTGTAGTTGAACCAGTGTCCACTGCATTCCCATAATTCTTTGGACATCATAATAGGTGTCTTGATGAATTCATAACCTTCTTTGGTATGTTCATCATACCAGAAGCGTTCCAGTTCATTTCTTAAGATCATTCCATTTGGAAGGAAGAATGGTGCACCTGGTGCATATTCACTCATCATGAATAATTCTAATTCTTTTCCTAATTTCTTGTGATCACGTTTTTTTGCTTCTTCTAACAGTCTTAAATGTTCTTCCAGATCTTCAGGTGTTTCAAAACAGATACCGTAAATTCTCTGCAGCATTTTGTTTTTCGCATCACCTTTGTAATAAGCTCCGGAATGTTTTAAAAGCTTAAAGTTCTTTAATAACTTAACACTTTCCACATGAGGTCCGCGACAAAGATCTACAAAGTCTCCCTGTCGATAGCAAGTAATGCTTCCATCTTCCAATCCTTCGATCAGATCCAGTTTGTATTCATCACCGGCAAACATTTCTTTGGCTTCTTCTTTAGAATGATGTTCACAAACAATTCTCTTGCCATCCTTGGCAATCTTTTTCATTTCCTTTTCAATTCGTTCAAGATCTTCATCTCGAATAACATCATCACCCAGGTCCATATCATAATAGAAACCTTCGCTGATCACAGGTCCTACCCAGAATTTTGCCTGTGGATAGAGATGTTTGACAGCCTGTGCCATCATATGGGCACATGAATGATTCAGCACATTCAATCTTTCATTTTCTTTAATATCGATCATATTTCCTCCTAATACATAAAAAACGACTCCTCCAAAGGACGAGAGTCGTTTCGTGGTACCACCTTATTTCATGCAGATTTTCTGCACCTCTTCACTCGTAACGTGAGCACACGGTCCAGTTTTCACTGACAGCTCCCTGGGAGTAAACAGATGCTATCAAAATGTCTCGCACCAAACGACATCTCTCTTGATTGAATCACAAATGCTCGTATCCAGTTCTTCGCTTATGTCACTATTTAACAACTTTTCTTACTAAATGTCAATTGTTTTACTCGCTAAATACGCCACTCAGATTGGTTTCTTTTCCGTTTTCGTATAACTTGATGTTTTCATATGAAATGTTAGTTTTGATTTCATAGATTTCATAAGCACCACTTGTTGAAGTAACACTGTCAAAACGAATGTTCAAGATGTTTTCTTTAATTTCAAAGATGATATTGTCATATTTTGTTTCTGTCCCATAGAATACAAAATAGACATTTTTATTGTAGGTACGCTGATAAACACCATCTATTGTCAGATTTTGATCAAAGCTGACCCAATCCTTGGTTTTCTCATAGCGTTCTACTTCAAATGTTTGTTTGGGAGCACATCCTCCCAGAATGAAAAATACCACAAGAATCAAACTGAATATTTTCATAATTCTCTCCTTTTATTTTTCATTCATTTCTCAGATGACAAAGTCCCCCTTTTCCATTACTTTGATTTCCTTATTATCCCAAGTAATTCCCGTTACTTCCATGTCTTCACTGCCAAACATGAAATCGACATGCAGAAGTGAATCATTGGCTCCTGCCTTTTTTAATTCTTCTTTGCTCATGTTTTCACCACCCTGCACCGTCATTTCATAGGCTCTTCCTAGCGCTAGATGACAACTTGCATTTTCATCAAAAAGGGTGTTGTAGAACAGAATATTCATTTCAGAAATGGGTGAATGATAAGGCACTAATGCCACTTCTCCGATATAGTGACTTCCCTCATCAAATTCCACCAGTTCTTTTAAAGCATCTTCACTTTTTTTCGCGCCATAGTTGATCACTCTTCCATCTTTGAATTCAAAATAGAAATCTTCGATCAAATTTCCATTGAAATCTAATGGTTTTGTCGCATATACAATTCCATTGACATGATCACGATAAGGCATCGTGAAGATTTCTTCGGTTGGCATATTGGGGTTGAAGATAATTTCTGTCTTTTGGGTTTTTTCACAACCTCCCGCCCATATATGATGCGGCGCTAAACCAACTTTCAGATCTGTTCC
>CAMEUL010000158.1 GCA_945938205.1 uncultured Traorella sp.
GGGTTGGGGCAACACAGTCAAAGGTATCAGCTCCCATTTCCGTTCCGATCAAAATATCATCCGGATGAGAAAGTCCTAATAAATGACGAGGTCTGTCTTCAGGGAGTTCTTCATTGCACCATCTAAGAATTTCACCTAAACTTTCTTTTAGAAAGGCTCCACCTAAACCATAGCCATCAAAATCCATCTTCGCAAATTTTTTCGCAGTAGATCGTCTTAGATCTTCCCATCGTCCACCTTGCAAAACACCATAGAGGGCCTGATAATAGCCGAGGTCCATATGATGCTTTTTATGTTCTTCAATGCTTCTGATGGCCCATCTTTCCGTACGTGCTAAGGCTTCCACATTGTATTCATAAGTATCGGCAAGGGAAGTCAATTCATCATAAGCCATATGGATATCGGCACCGATCCGACACTGTATCTGCATGGATTCTTCAGGACCGATGAAATCTTCCTGATTAGTGAAAGGATCAATGAAATGTACTCCTTCTTCACTGACATGTGCCAATCGGTCTTTTGGATCGGCATTGATGACTTCATCTTCGCGCTTCATGCTGACAACTTTTCCGCATCCGGAACCTAAAGACATGACCTGAAAACCGCCGGAGTCAGTCAGTGTTGGACCATTCCATCCACTCCAGGCAGCCAAACCTCCATGTTCTGCTATTTCCGGGGAAATATTGCGCAGATGATAGCCATTGGAAAGCATGGCTTGAGCGCCTACATCTTTAAGATCTTCCATGGATACAAAACGCACTTCTCCATAAGTTCCAACACACATAAAAGCCGGAGTCTTGATATCCCCATGCGGTGTATGAATAATTCCTGCACGACCAAGTTTTCCGGGAATTCTTTGTGTTATTTCAAAATAGAATGGTTTGTTTTTGTTGTCTGTCATAGCATTTTCCCTTCTAATTTTTTCGCAATCAGCATTTCTATTGGTGAAAGGATCATTTCAAATCCCATGCCTAAAATATATGCGAATACAGCTTGTGCCAGAAAGTCTTGAAAAGGCAAGACGCCGAAAAAGGCAATCGTTTCAAAGATAGCGGAATCAATTAAATGTGCAAAAGCACTGGATCCTAAAGCGCGTGCGATAAAGCTTCTGGCAAATAATCCTTGTCCGTTTTTCATCTTCGTGAAGATTCGGTTATTTAAAAGTCCCGAACAAACATATGCAATCAAAGATGCCAGGATGATGCGAGGCGTGAATCCCAATACACTGGCGAAAGCTTCCTGCATATTCCATCCATCAAAAGGTGGCAGAAGAATCACGATATAGAAAGCAATCACAGCGATGATATTTACGGTGAATCCCGCAAATATGACATCTTTCGCAATCTTTTTCCCGTAAAATTCAACAATCAGATCTCCTAAAATATAGGTAAGCGGAAAAAGTACGATCCCGCCATCCACGGCTATGCCGAAAAAGTTCCACAGTTTGACCGCAGAGAGATTTGAAATTAAAAGTGTGCTTGCCAGAATGGCTGAAAAGTAAATTAATAGTTTCTGTTTAAAATTTGACATGCAAGTATTATATCACAAAACAAGTTCAAATAAAGAAAATTATGAAAGAAGGAAAAATATGCAGGAAATTCTAGCAAGCTATACTCTGGAAAATGAAAAAATTCTGGTAGAAGTCATGAATTTGGGTGCTTCTCTTGTCCGTTTCATTGATAAAAAAACCAATACGGATATTGTATTAGGCTTTGATAATTTAGAAGATTATAAAAATCATTCGGAAGTTTATATGGGAGCCACAGTTGGCCGTTGTGCCAATCGTATTGAAAATGGAAGATTCAAGATCAATGATGTTGAATACTTGTTGTCAATCAATCAGCCACCTCATTCTCTGCATGGCGGGTTTTCTTCTTTTTCAAATACGATCTTTGAAACTCGACAAACAGAGAATGCAGTATTCTTCACATATGAATCAAAAGATATGGAGGAAGGTTATCCTGGAAATTTAAAACTTGAAATTGAATATCGTCTTGTTTCAAATCATCTGTTTTATTTTATTCGAGGTGAAAGTGATCAAGATACCTTGTTCAATATTACGCAACATGCTTATTTCAATCTGGATGGAAAAGGAAATATTTTGAATCATAAAATGCGGATCTATACAGACAAGGTTGCCATGATCGATCAAAATGGTCTAACAAAGGATATGTGGGTCTATGTTAAGGATACCCCATTTGATTATCGGGATTTGGCAGTGATTCAGAAACAGCTGAAAAAATCGCATTGGAACATTCAAGAGGGATATGATCATCATTATATATTTGAAAACATGGATTATAAATGTATGGCAGAATTAATGAATGAAAATACGCTGTTACGTATTGAAAGTGATTTGCCGGGAATGCATGTATACAGTGGCAATTATTTGAATGTAGTGGGAAAAAACGGTGAAATCTATCAAAGTAAAAGCGGTATCTGTTTTGAATGTCAATTTTATCCCAATGCAATTCATTACGACAAATATCTAAAACCTATTTTAAAAGCAAAGAAAAAGGCAGAATATACCATCTGTTTTAGTGTGGAGGAAGAATATGAACATCCAGCAAATAAATGCAATTCTTGAATCAAATTCATTCGATTCAATGATTCAATCCTTAGGTAATGAAGATGTGATGAGCGAAAAAAAACGGATCCGATCACTGTTGAAAAAAACTGAAGAAGTATTTCAAGAGGGTGACTATGCTCTTTTCTCATCTCCGGGAAGAAGTGAGATTGGCGGGAATCATACCGATCATCAGCAGGGAAGAGTGATTGCGGCAGCTATTCAACCGGATATGATGGCCATTGCGAAAAGAAATGAGTTGCATGTGATCCGCATCATATCTGAAGGTTTCAAAATTCAACCCATTGATTTAAATGATTTAAGGATTCATGAAAACGAAAGGCATCATACAGAAGCTCTCATTCGAGGTATTGCCAGCCGTTTTCATCAACTAGGATCTTCTTTGGGAGGCTTTGATGCGGTAATGGATTCCAGGGTACCTTTAGGCAGTGGTATGTCCAGTAGTGCTTGTTTTGAGGTGTTATGTGCTCTGATCTTAAATGAATTCTATATGCAGAACAAAATCTCACCGGAAGAAATCGCACAGATTGCCCAATATGCGGAAAATGAATATTATCAGAAGCCTTGCGGTCTATTGGACCAGATGGCAATCAGCTGTGGAGGTTTTACGTATATAGATTTTTTGGATAAAGAAAAACCACAAATAGAAAAATTGACCTTTGATTTTCAAAAACATGGATATGGGCTTATTTTGACACAGACCCATCAGGATCATGAACATCTTTCTGATGAATATGCAGCCATATTCAGTGAAATGAAGGATGTTGCGCGAAGTTTGGGTGGAGAATTTCTGGCACAAACTTCTTTCAAGGATTTTATGATGCAGGCATCTATTATCTCTCAACAATTGAAAAATGATCGGGCAATACTGAGAGCCCTTCATTTTTATGAAGAGAATGAAAGAGTCTTGAAACAAAAACAAGCGATTGAAAACCAGAACATATTGGAACTGATGCAACTGATGAAAGCTTCCGGCAATTCCAGTTTTATGCTTCTTCAAAACATCTACTCTTCCAAAACAACTCATCTTCAGGCTGTTTCATTGGCTTTGGCTTTCAG
>CAMEUL010000159.1 GCA_945938205.1 uncultured Traorella sp.
GCCATTAAGATCCTTCGTGGAGAACTCAGCAATGATCCGGTAACACTGCTTCGATTTCAACGTGAAGCCAATGCTGCCAGCAAATTGAATCATCCGAATGTTGTTCAGGTCTATGATGTGGGAACCTATGAAGGACGCCATTTCATTGTCATGGAATATATTCGCGGAAGAACCTTAAAACAACTGATTCAATTAAGAGGAGCTCTACATAAAGAAGAAGCGATTTCTATCATGAAACAGCTGACAAGTGCTGTAGCGGAAGCACATCGGCATAATATCATTCATCGAGACATTAAACCACAGAATGTTCTTGTCAAGGATGATGGAACGGTGAAAATCACTGATTTTGGAATTGCTTTGGCCCATAATGCTGTCCAACTGACACAAAGTGATTCAGTGCTGGGAAGCGCACATTATCTGGCACCTGAAACGACTCGTGGCGAAGTAGCAACAAATCAGTGTGACATTTATTCCTTGGGAATTGTTTTTTATGAGCTTTTGAGTGGCAGTGTACCTTTTACCGGAGATAATCCTGTACAGATTGCGATAAAGCATCTTACCGAAGAAATCCCAAGTATTCGTGATTTTAATCCATCACTGCCTCAGTCCATTGAAAATATTATTATGAAAGCGACTGCCAAAAATAAGGAATACCGCTATCAGAATGTGGAAGACATGCTGAAGGACATTGAGTGCTGTTTGGATGAGGATCATGCACATGATCCGAAAGTGACATTCACACCGGAAAAGGAAAAAAACACGACGACAATGGTCATGAACCGTTATGAGCCTCAGGATGAGAAAGAAGAAAAAAGTGATTCTTCCAAAAAATGGGGAATTGGGATACTGATTTCTTTGATTGTTGTTGCAGTAATGATAGGAATCATGTATTTCAGTGGTTTTTTCAGTTATCTTTCAGGTCCAAAGATGCAAATGATTCCAATCGTTCACAATATGACCATTGAAGATGCTACCAAAACACTCACCGATCTGGGTTTTGTCGTTCGTGAGAGCTATTCTTATGAAAATGATGCGGATGTAGAAGCGGATCATCTAATTGGCACAAATCCTAAAGCTGGAAATGAAGTTGAAATTGGTAGTGAAATTACTCTGATCGTATCCAAAGGACCTACTTTTGTTGTTGGTAATTATGTAGGACAGGATATAGAGATCGTAAAAAAACTTTTGGAAGTCAAAAATATTCGTGTTGTCTATGACGTTGTCAGTTCAGAACAAAAAGAAAATACAATTCTGACGCAGGAAGGATTAAAAGAAGGCGATGAAGTAGATCCTACACAGAAAAATCTTCAGATACGTTTCACAGTTGCAGGACCTAAAGAATTTGTCATGCAGAATTATGTGGACATGAATATTCAGGAAGCAAAAAGTGCTTTGGAAAAACTTGGAGCCGTTGTGGAACTGGAAAAACTGTCAACGGAAGGACTTACTGAAGAGGAACTGGAAAACATTCAAAAGGGCGTTGTCATCAAACAGAGTGTTGAACAGGGAACTTATTAGAATAAAGAAAATGTGATAAAGTTGAGTTACTATGAATAAAGGAACTATTATCAAAAATATCTCCAATCAATATGAAGTGCTTCTTGAAGATAAGCGTATCGTCACATGCATTGCCATGGGAAAAGTCCGCTTAGATAAAAAACCATATGTGGGCGATTATGTTTTAGTGGAACAATTTGATTCTCAGTTTGGCATTCAAAAGATTCTTGAACGGAAAAATCAGTTGCTGCGTCCTGCTATTGCCAATGTAGATCAGGCAGTGATTGTCATGTCAGCTTATGATCCTGATTTCTCAAGTGCACTTGTGGATCGTCTGATCTTTCTGATATCACTTGCCAATATTGAACCTGTCATCTGCATTACCAAAATGGATCTGGTGGATGAGAAGGATGAAATCTACACATATATTGAAGATTATCGTAAAAGCGGTTATCGTGTTTATCTGACGGGACATGAATTTGATCCGGAAGAACTGATAGAATGTTTCGATAATAAAATCAGTGTGCTGACAGGACAAAGTGGAGCCGGAAAAAGTTCGCTTTTAAATCGCTTAAATCCTGAATTTGAATTGCATACCCAAAAAACAAGCAAGGCTTTGGGAAGAGGAAAACATACGACACGTCACTGCCAGCTCTTTCCTTTAGGAAATGGATGGGTTGCGGATACACCTGGATTTTCTTCGTTGGATTTTTCCAGAGTTTCTTTGCGAGACTTAGCTAATGCCATACCTGATTTTCAGATGGAGAAGGAATGTAAGTTTCGAGATTGTGTACATCTGGATGAACCGGATTGTGCTATTAAAAAAGCGGTGGAGAATCAAAAAATTTCCTCCATTCGTTATCAGAATTATAAAGATGTTGCCAATATGATCAAGCAAAACAAAAGGAGTTAACATGAGAAAAATTGAAGTTGCACCCAGTGTTCTTTCACTGGATTATGCTCATTTTGAAGGTCAATGTCAGCAATTGAATGAATCCAATGCTAATTGGTTGCATTTTGATGTCATGGATGGGCATTTTGTACCAAATCTGACATTTGGACCAGATATTCTAAAAGGATTCCGTAAAGCCTGTCCAGATCTTTTCTTGGATGTTCATCTAATGGTGGAAGATCCTAAGATGTTTGTGGAACCTTTTGTAAAGGCAGGAGCTGATCTCATCAGCTTTCATGTAGAAGCTTTGTCTGATGTGCTAAAGATCCATGAACTTATTGATTTAATTCACTCTTACAACATACAAGCAGGTTTGGTGATTAAGCCAAAGACAGATGTACATGTTCTGGATGAATTCCTAGATGAAGTGGATCTAGTATTGATCATGTCCGTAGAACCGGGATTTGGCGGTCAGAAATTTATGGAAGATATGCTTCCAAAGGTGGAATATTTAAGAGAACATGTTCCAGCATCTTGCCGAATTGAAATTGATGGTGGTATCAATGATGAAACAGCAAAAAAAGCTCTTCATGCCGGTGTAGATGTACTGGTAGCCGGAAGCTATGTCTTTAAGGGAAACATCAAAGAACAAGTAGACACATTAATTAAGTAATACTTATGAAAAAAATGAGGATGCGATTGCATCCTCTATTTGTATTTATCCAAAAGGTCCATGACCGTTTTTTCATCCGGATCGATATAAATGGTTTTATAGGAAGTCATCAGAGCCTGTCCAATAGCTTTTCCTTTGGCTTTTTTTAAATTTGAAATTTTGGTGTAAGCAACAGGCACACTGCTGGAATACTTGCCTTGCGAATAATAGCTGGCAAGCATGGCACAGGTACGAATCAGGTCTTCCGTTACTTCTTCTGACTGCAGGATGACGTGGGCTCCATGAAAATCCTGAGCATGAAACCAAAGATCTTGTTTTTTCGCATGATGGAAGGTCAGATAATCGTTCTGTAAATTGTTTTTGCCAATCAAAATCTGTGCGTTTTCCAGTTTCAGCGTCGTGAAATGAGGGAGACTTTCTTTAGTTTTTCTACGATTTTTTTGTACTTTCAGATAATGATTTTTTTCAAGTTCCTGCCGGATTTCTCTCGCATCATCGAAAGATGCGTAATCAAGCTGTGCCT
>CAMEUL010000160.1 GCA_945938205.1 uncultured Traorella sp.
AGATTGATAAATTTGTCTAAGATCCACCAAAGAGGTGTGTTTTCGAACAAGCCATCTTTGCGACATACCACTAACAGTACACCAAAGAAAGTTCCAATTGGTACGGCAAATAATGTTGTCAGAACAAGCATCTGGACGGTTTCAATGGTTGCAATCCATAAGGCATCCAGATTATTCATTACATTTGGAATGATTTGATAAAGAAATTCCATTATTTCAACACCTCCACTTTGACACCATAGTTTTCAAAATAGGCAATAGCCCCTTCTATATTTACTTTCTCTCCACCAATGATGATGGCTAAAGAACCAAGGGGACGATTATCGATCACTTCCACATTTCCAAAAACGATGCTGGTATCCACGCTGAAATTACGGGAAACTTCACTAATTAAAGCTTTATCGGCATTGTTGTTGGCATAGTTCAAAAGAATCAGTTTTTCATTTTCTTTAAGTTGTACCAGTGGATTATTTGTTTCGATCATTTCATATAAACGGGACAGGTTACTGGTTGTCAGAACAAAATTCTGAGTGACTTCTTGTTTTGGATTGGCAAACAGATCATAAATGTTGCCTTGTTCCACTACTTTACCATTTTCCATGACAGCCACCTGATTGCAGATGGATTTGATGACAGCCATTTCATGTGTAATCAATACGATCGTCAGATTCAGTTTCTGATTGATGCTTTTCAATAAACTTAAGATAGATTGCGTTGTTTGTGGATCCAATGCACTGGTCGCTTCATCACACAAGAGAACACTTGGTTCACTGGCAAGTGCACGGGCAATAGCCACACGCTGTTTCTGACCACCGGACAGCTGAGAAGGATAGGCATTTTTCTTTTCCTTTAAGTCGACCAGTTCCAACAATTCATCCACTTTCTGATCCATTTCTTTTTTTGAAAGCTTGCTTCCTTTTAATGGATAAGAAATATTTTGGGCTACCGTTCTTGAAGGCATTAGATTGAAATGCTGGAAGATCATTCCAATTTTTACGTACTTTTCTCAGTTCTTTTTCATTCAGTTTGGTAATATCAACTCCATCAAACAGCACTTCACCACTGGTAGGGTGTTCCAACAAATTCAAACAGCGAACCAGTGTGGATTTACCGGCACCTGAAAAACCAATGATGCCAAAAATATCGCCATCCTGAATGGTTAGATTTACATCCTTACAAGCATGAACCTGTTGTGTAGATGAAGTGAAAGTCTTGGTTACATGTTTCAGTTCAATCATAAGATCCTCCTCCAAAATAAAAAACTCATCCCAGGGACGAGCTGTCGTGTTACCACCCATGTTTATATTATCCTTACAGATAATACCTTTTTCAGATACACTATGATATCTGATTGCGTTAACGGGCACTCCGTCATAGATTACATATCACCTATGCCACTCCTTGACCATGTTCATCATTTTCAATCATTCATTTCCACCCACCATGAACTCTCTATAGATTGGTAAATGACTACTCTTCAATTCAACGTGTTTTATTGAATTAAGAGTAACACTTCACTTCTTGTTTGTCAACGGATTCATCATGAAAAGCTCGATTTGAAATCTTTGTAAATTTAGTTAAAGTTTACAAGAAAAAAACCAATCTTTTCCATTCCCATCTATTGAAAATCGTGGGGATATGTTAATATATAAGAAAAGAAGGTGTAGGTATGTTTATAAAATTACTAAAAAAAATGGGATTCAGTCTAGAAGAGAGCAGCTGGATTCTTTATGATGTTGCCAATTCAGCACAAACTCTTACGACAATGACAGTACTGTTTCCTTTGCTGATTGGATTTATTGCTCCAGCGAATGAAGGAAGCATTTGGGTTGGATGGGCGAATACGATTTATGCGGTATTACTGGCCATTCTCTCACCGGTATTAGGAACAATTGCTGATTATAAAGGAAAGAAGATGAAATTCTTCAAATTCTTCCTAACGATGGGAGTCATTGGAGGTTTATTATTGGCGTTGCCTATTTTTGACTATAAAGCTTGTGTCATTCTATATGCGATTGCGATGACAGGCTATGCGGCAGCTAATGTGTTCTATGATGCCTTTTTGGTAGATGTCACAACGGATGATCGAGTACATAAGGTAAGTTCTGCCGGATATGCTTGGGGATATATTGGAAGTGCCATTCCTTTCTGTATTTTCATTATTCCTTTTGCCCTTGTGACCTTATTGGGGGATGCGGAAGGAAACTATATGATTGGAAGTTTTACACTTACCTATCGTATGGCTATCATGATTTCTATGCTGGCAGCTGTAGGCTGGTGGGCCTTCCATTCACGTCATCTGATCCGTAACGTCAAACAGACTCATTATCATGAAGAAGAAGATCATATTATCATTAACAGTTTTAGACGTTTGGCGAATACTTTTAGAAATATGAAGAAAAACAAGAATGTCTTTATCTTCTGTATTGCTTATTTCTTCTATATTGATGCGGTAAATACTGTTATTACCATGGCGGTTTCTTTGGTAACCGACATGGGTGTCAGTGATGTCGTTTCTTTGTTTGTCGTTATCTTTATTAACTTTATCGCATGCCCAGGTGCTATCATTTTTGGAAAACTGACAGATAAATTTGGCGGTAAACCAATGATCTTCACTGCAATTCTTGGTTACTTTATCGTAGTATTGGTAGGTTCTATGATTTCTAAGAACGCTAATTTGATTTGGGTATTGGGATTCCTTGTTGGATGTTTCCAAGGTGGTATTCAGGCAGTCTCTCGTTCATACTATGCACTTTTAATTCCTGCCAAAGAAGATACTAACGAATACTTTGGATTCTTTGAAATTTTCTCAAAATTCTCTGCTATTCTTGGACCTTTCATCATTACGATCGTTGTTACTTTGACACAAAAAGCAGAATATGGAATTTTGGGTTTGATTCCTTCATTGGTCATCGGGGCCGTATTATTGGCATTTGTGAAAGACCCAAAGAAAACAACGAACTAGAGTACATGTTCATAAGACAGTTAACAGCCACAGTGTGAACCGCTGTGGCTTTCTTGTATTCTTTTTGGCTATGTGATAACATGGGCTAAATAAACAAGAAAATTGAGTTTAATAAAGGAGATATCAGACATGCAAATTAGTCAGTTTTTTATGAATGGTGACATAAAAGGCGCCATTGCATACATGCGCAATCACGAGGAATTCAAAGACATTCTCCCAGCGTATGTTGCGATTTTTGAAAACTGTGAATATCGTACATATGAAATACCGGATTCACTCAATGATATTTTGCGTTTGTATCAGATTTATTACCGCGATACCTTTTATTGTGGCTTACCGGAGACGGAGGCTGCGGACAAACTGCTGACACAACTGAAAGTGCTCCTAAACGAGCCAGATGCAGAGGAAGAGTTACTGACTGAAAAGCTTCAATCGGTGTTTGAAAAGAAGGGCTATCATGCACTTTTCGGGAAAACCCAGGGATATTATGGTCCTTATATTTGGCGAGAAACGGTACCGACAGTCTACCGTGTCGAACTGCCTAGCGCAACGGCGGAATATACAGTCAACATTCTCAAAGGCTTCGTATTTCGAAGCTGGATGGATTA
>CAMEUL010000161.1 GCA_945938205.1 uncultured Traorella sp.
AATCTTGATCATCATGGTTACAATACATATTAAAGCAGCCAAAAGTACTGTCATTACAATTTTCTTAGTTTCTGTTTTCATAAATTTCTCCTTAAAACTTTTTTATTATAGACAAATCCTATGATTTGTACAAGATATAAAGACAAAAGTTAAGATAGAGTTTATAAGATTATGAAATTTATGAAAAGGATACAAAAAAGAGTTAAAGTCTGATAAGATAAGGGCGAGGTGAATTTATGAACAAGCATTATGATCATTGGCTGGAATGCGAAGGAACCTTTGACATTCTGGCATGTATTCCGGAAGAGGATTATTTCTGGATCAAAACAGCCGACACTGTTTTTTATGTTGAAGGCGGGGGAATGGCCAAAGATACAGGAACCATCAATGGTATAGAAGTTGAAGATATTGTATGTAAAGATGGAGAATACTATCACAAGGTAAAAGAAGCACTAGAGGGTGTTGCCCATATGCAGGTGGAAGTGGCGCAGCGTATTGAAAAAGTGCAGATTCATTCAGCTTCCCACTTGATCTGTGGACATATCAATCACAAATATCATGCGAGAACCATTGCTTTCTTTACACACGAGGACATCAGTGGATGTGAGATGGAATTTGATCAGTTTGATGAAAGCTTGATGCGACAGATCGAAAAAGAAGTGAATGATTATGTCATGATGGATCTGCCAATTGATATCGTCTATCCAACCAAAGAAGAAGCACAGAAACATGCACCTGAAGAGAAACTGGATCATGATGAACTTCGTGCAGCAGTCATTGGAGATATTGACTACAATATGTGTGGCTGTATTCATGTGCCATCTTTACGTTATTTGCAGTCCATCAAACTGTTAAGCTTTGAAAAGACAACACGAGGCTATAAGATTTATTTTGTATGTGGTGAACAGCTTTTAAGAACCTATGGACATCAACTTTCTGTTTTGGATAGTTGTGCCAGAGACTTAGGAACTCCACAAAGTGAACTCTTACAAGGCATCATGAAATTGCGTGCTGAAATCAAACAGCTAAAAGACAGTGAAGCAAGTTGGAAACAGAAAGTAATCGATGCCAAGATTCAGGAATATGGATCAAGAGAAGAAACGATTCTCTGTGAAGAAATCGATGATCTGGATGTCAAGACCTTTACTTCCATGTGTTCCGCACTGGTACGTACCTATGAAAAAGGAATTCTGTTTGTTTGTCATCAAGAGGATCGCTGTCATGTTGTGATCGCTCATTCTGCCAAAGTTGATTTTAAAGCCAATGAATTATTTAAAGAAGTGGCAGCTGAATTTTCTTTGAGAGGTGGAGGAAACCCTGCCATGGCACAGGGTGGCGGTGAATATTCAGCTGAAATCTTGACAAAACTGAAAGAATTGGCAAAAAAACTGTAAATCACATAATTTAACATGGTTTACATGTATTTGTTTGATAAGAAATGGATATATTATAGGTGTACAAGGAAACTTGTACTGAAAATAATGACCCCTTAATTATTTTCATTCATATTCTATCCCCTTATATATAATGATTAAAAACAGAAGATGTGTCCCCCTACACATCTTTTGTTTTGGAAAAAAATGGTGTATAATGAAAGCAATACGGAGGTAAACTTATGAGTTTAAAAGGAACAAAAACAGAACAAAACCTGATGGCTGCTTTTGCCGGTGAAAGTCAGGCTGCTATGAAGTATGGCTACTATGCTTCAAAAGCTAAGAAAGATGGTTATGTGCAGATTTCAAAATATTTTGAAAAAACAGCTGCCAATGAAAAGGAACATGCGAAATTATGGTTCAAACTTCTTCATGACGGTATGCCTTCCACTGAAGAAAATTTATTGGATGCTGCTAACGGAGAAAACTATGAATGGACTGACATGTACAAGGAATTTGCACGTGTTGCCAGAGAAGAAGGATTTGAAGATATTGCGAAAACGATGGAAGGTGTTGCAGCTATTGAAAAACACCATGAAGAAAGATATCGCAAACTGTTAGGAAATGTTCAAGGTAAAGTCGTTTACGCAAAAGACGATGTTGTTGTTTGGGAATGTCTGAACTGCGGACATTTACATATTGGAAAAGAAGCTCCTGCTGTTTGTCCGGTATGTGATCATGCACAGTCTTATTTCGCATTAGAAGTTGAAGATTACTAAAATGTGCCTATAGGAAGTTTCCTGTAGGCTTTTTTCATGCAGTATGATAAAATAATTTCATGAAAATTATTATCTCACCTGCTAAGAAAATGAGAGATCATGAAGATGGATTCATGTGGAAACAAAAACCTTTGTTTCTTGACAAAACACAGGTTTTGCTTGATGAACTGAAGAAAATGAATGCTGAGGAGCTTTCAAAACTGATGAACTGCAACAGTAAGATTGCAGAGTTAAATTATGAAAGATTTCAAAAAATGGATCTGAATCATTCATTGACACCGGCTTTATTTGCCTATGAAGGACTTCAGTATCAGCATATGGCACCCAGCATCTTTACCGATGAGCAATTAGACTATGTGGAAAAACATTTATGTATTCTTTCAGGGTTTTATGGTTTGTTACAGCCTTTTGATGGCATATGCTGCTGCCGTTTAGAAATGCAGACACGTTTGAATACAGAAAATGTTTCAGATCTGTATGCTTTTTGGGGAAGTCTGTTGGCAGATGAATTATATAAAAACAATGATCTGGTGTTAAATTTGGCCAGCAAGGAATATTCTATGTGTATCGAGCCATATCTTAAGGATCAACGAAAAATGATCCATTGTATCTTTGCCACGGAGGACAAAGGAAAACTGAAAGTCAAAGGAACAGAAGCCAAAATGCTGCGTGGAGAAATGGTTCGCTATATGGCAAGTGAAAAAATAGAAAATATTGAAGAAATCAAGAAATTCTCTTGCATGGGATATGTTTATTCTGAAAAAGAGTCTTCGAATGAAGAATTTGTATACATAAAAAAAGAGGTTGCACACTAAGTGCAGCCTCTGATTTATTTTTTACGTTTTAATACGGCATACAGATAAGTACAACCTACGCCGATAACAAAGATGGAAAGCACCCACATGATGATCAGATTGAATCCTGTGTTATTTTGCTGATAAGCATAGAGAATGAGAACAACGCCTAAGAGCATATACAGGAATGCTTTTAACATCAAAGGGTTTCGCTCATTCTTATCATTGACCTGTTCAATGAAACTTAATTTCTTTTCCGGAACAAAGTTTGGGATAATAGTCAGTGTCTTCAGAAATTTGAAGCGGAAGAAGAATTCCAGTCCTAAGAAAGTAATGATGGCAACAACTCCGGCTTCAATCCATCCGACATGCATAGCACCCAAATTAAAGTTCAAAAGCAACGCAAAGACAATGACAGGAAAAAGCAAACGGTTTTGATAAAACTGGAAACGTTTGACATTGCTTTCCAGAATGAGATAACCATTATGTGTGAATCTGTCATAATAGACATCGCGGCCACGTTTATCCTTATAAATAGATGTACCGGCAACACCTGGTTTTGACTGATTCTTTCCCATTACAGCTGTGCTTCTCCTTTGCAATATGTCTGAGCTACTGT
>CAMEUL010000162.1 GCA_945938205.1 uncultured Traorella sp.
AAGAAATGTAAACCTGTACTTCTTGAACCAATCATGCTGGTGGAAGTTACAGCTCCTGCTAAATACTTAGGATCTGTAATGGGAGATATCTCATCTCGTCGTGGACAGATCACAGAACAGGAAGAAAGAGGAAATGCAATCATGGTGAGCGCATTCGTTCCACTTTCAGAAATGTTCGGTTACGTAACAGACTTACGTTCATTCACTCAGGGACGTGGTAACTATTCTATGAAGATGGATCACTACTCTGAAGTACCTAAGTCCATTGCGGAAAAAGTCATTAAAAACAACGCTTAATGTGTTGCTTTTATAAAAAAATTGAATTAAAATAAAAAGGTAAAACTAGGAGGAAATCAAAAAAATGGCAAAAGAAAAATTTGACAGATCCAAAACGCATGTTAATATTGGAACAATCGGTCACGTTGACCATGGTAAAACAACTTTAACTGCTGCGATCACTAGCGTTCTTTCTAAAAAAGGACAGGCTGAATTCAAAGCATATGATGCAATCGACGGAGCACCTGAAGAAAGAGAACGTGGTATTACAATCAACACTGCACACGTTGAATACCAGACTGCTACTCGTCACTACGCTCACGTAGACTGCCCAGGTCACGCTGACTACGTTAAGAACATGATCACTGGTGCAGCTCAGATGGATGGAGCTATCTTAGTAGTTGCTGCTACTGATGGACCTATGCCTCAGACTCGTGAACACATCTTGCTTGCTCGTCAGGTAGGTGTTGAAAAGATCGTTGTCTTCCTGAACAAATGCGACATGGTAGACGATGAAGAATTAGTTGACTTAGTTGAAATGGAAGTTCGTGAATTAATGAGCGAATATGGATTTGATGGAGACAACGCTCCAATCATTCGTGGTTCTGCATTAAAGGCTCTTGAAGGAGACGAAAAATGGGTTGGAGCTATCGAAGAATTGATGGATGCTGTTGACTCATACATCCCTGAACCAGCTCGTGAAACTGACAAACCATTCTTGATGGCTGTAGAAGACGTATTCACAATCACAGGACGTGGAACAGTTGCTACGGGACGTGTTGAACGTGGAGTTCTGAAACTTTCTGAAGAAGTTGAAATCGTTGGTATCAAAGAAACTAAGAAAACAGTTGTTACTGGTATCGAAATGTTCCGTAAACTGTTAGACTTCGCTGAAGCCGGAGACAACATCGGTGCATTGCTCCGTGGTGTTAACCGTGATGAAATTCAGCGTGGACAGGTTTTATGTAAACCTGGATCAGTTCACCCACACAACCACTTCAAAGCTCAGGTTTACGTACTGACTAAAGAAGAAGGTGGACGTCATACACCATTCGTTGCTAACTACCGTCCTCAGTTCTACTTCCGTACAACTGACGTAACTGGAGTTATCGCTTTACCAGAAGGTGTTGAAATGGTTATGCCTGGAGACAACGTTGAAATGGAAGTTGAATTAATTCACCCAATCGCTGTTGAACAGGGAACTAAGTTCACTATCCGTGAAGGTGGACGTACTGTAGGAGCAGGAAACGTTACTGCTATCCTTGGTTAATCAATGAACTACAAAGAACCGAGAAATCGGTTCTTTTTTCTTTACTTTTTTTAGAAAACAGTTATAATTGTACTGTCGACAGGGGTGCGTTAAGCTGAGAGAGTCCCTTTGACCTGATCTAGTTAGTACTAGCGTAGGGAGTCAAGATATTTTTTGATGTTCTTACGCCTCATGGAGGTGTTTTTTTTATGAATCAATCAAGAGATCAGATTTTAAGCATTGTCTACATGGGCTTCTATGTAGCGTTGGCCATCGTTTTAAGCTGGCTCAACAAAATGTTCCCAATCATCCAAATGCCAAATGGAGGAAGTGTGGAACTGTATGTCATTGCCTTATTTATCGCAAGCTATCATTTAGGATGGCTGAAAGGTTTAGCAACTGCAGCGATTTTCTGGGGTGTCAGCATTTTGTTTGGAATGAATGACTACATGGTTTCATTCCCACAGACGATGTTGGATTATGTAATTCCAATTTGTGTTTTGGGTATGGCAAGTGCATTGCCAAGAATCAAACTGGGTAATTTCGTTATCAGCAATTTATTTGTTGGAATTGTTGTAACGATGTTGATCAAGTATGCTTCTCATGTATTAGCCGGTGTTTACTTCTGGTTCCCAGAAGGAGAAGCTGCAGGAAGTATGGCTGCATGGATTTATTCCGCTTGGACCTATAATTTAGGCTATAATCTGGCTACATTGATTGCTGCTTTGATCCTGACACCAATCTTGATCAATGCAATTTCAAAAATCCACAGCGTTAAACTGGTTGGATTAAAGAATGAGTAAAACTATTTGGAAACAAATAGTTTTTTTCTTATAAGAATTCATGCTGGAAACATGTTATAATTAAATAAATAAAAAGGTTACTGAAACGATGAAATGCTTAAAAGCAGATTTGTAAAAAGGAGAAACAGTATGAAAATAGGAACGATTGGAACAGGATTCATAACAGATTGGGTTATGGGACAGGTATTAGAATACCCAGAAAATCAGTATGTGGCTGTATATTCCAGAAAAGAAGAAAGTGCCCAAACACTAAAAGAAAAATATCAGGTACCTAAGATTTATACAGATTTGGATCAAATGCTTGAAGATGATGATATCGACTGTATTTATGTAGCCAGTCCGAATTCTCTGCATTTTGAACATGCGAAAAAAGCAATGCTTGCAGGAAAGAATACCATCGTTGAAAAACCATTCTGTTCAAATGCAAAGGAATGCGAAGAACTGATCCGCATCTGTAAGGAAACAGGACGCTTTCTTTTTGAAGCCATTACAACGATTTATAATCCGAATTATCTGAAAATCAAGGAAGAACTTGAAAAAATCAAACCGGTCAAAATCATAGAATGCAATATGTCGCAGTATTCAAGAAAATATGATGCTTTTCTGAATGGCGATCATCCAAATGTGTTCACGCCAAAGTTTTCGGGTGGAGCTTTAATGGATATCAACGTTTATAATTTGCATTTTATTGTGGGATTATTTGGTATGCCAAAGAAAGTGCATTATCAGGCAAATATCAAAGAAGGCATTGATACCAGTGGTGTAGTTACTTTAGAATATGAGAACATGACAGTGAGCAGTGTGGGAAGCAAAGATAATATCGGTATGAACTTTACACAGATTCAGGGTGAAAACGGATATATTCTTTCTCAGAGTGCTTCCAGCATGACCCTGAATGTCAGCGTACAGCTCAGAAACAAAGAATCCTATGATATCGACCTTCAGAAACATGATGGAGCTCATTATTATTATGCCGGTGAAATGCTGAGAATGATCGAAGAAAATGATCTTGAAGGCTGTTATCAGAAGTTGGAACATTCACTTAATGTGATGAAAGTATTGGATGCGGCAAGAAAAGATGTCGGTATTGTGTTTGACGCTGATAGATAAATATGACAGAAGTGTCAGTCAATAAATTCTGTATGTATGTATAATAAAGGCGGAGGAAAAAGGGATGGCACAATATCAGAAAAAATTCAAAGGCGAT
>CAMEUL010000163.1 GCA_945938205.1 uncultured Traorella sp.
TAGCGGGCATCTATTTGTGTGATCACACTCACGATTGCTTCAATGCAGCGCATTTCATATGTCCCATTCATTGTATAAAAAGCTTCATTAAAGTTAACCTGCACAAGATCATCTATGATTTTAACGCTCAAACAATTTAAGGACTGAGGAAAGACAGGTGTCAGCTCATGAAAATCAAGTTTCTGTTTCATCGTCTGAAGCAACTGCAAGATCTTTTCCTCTTCAATTTCACTTAACTCTGCAGTTATAGTTACAGGTACCAGTTGTGTCTTATCCATCATATATATCAGATATCGAGGAACGATTGTGGGGTGTGGAGAAAACACTACTTTTTCATTTCTGGGAAAAAACAGATAGGTCATTACACAAACAATCGCAATAAAATAGGTTATCAGCAAACGAATTTTTTTCATAAGCACCTCATTGCATTGTATGACTGTTTTCAAAATATATGAAAAAACAGCCACATCGTGACTGTTAGAGTTCAATATGTTCCACCATCAGCTCCTCGTGCATGAGGTTTTGAATAGTTTCTTTCATTTTTTTAGGATTCCCACTGGTATAAACTATGACTTCTCCTTCACCACAGAAGGTTTCATCTTGAAACAGTTGAATAACCGCCTGATTTGAATCATAGATATCGTAGGTTTTTAGATTTTCAAGAATGCCGCGAATAAACGGATAATGCGTACATCCCAATACTATTGCCTGCGCGTCATCATGAACAAGTTTTTCAACGGCTAGTTTTAACTGTTTGGGATCTGCTCCGTTTTCAATGATTGGCACCAGTTCAGGTGCAGGAATTTCCAGGATATCTGCTTCTTGATAGATTTTTCTCAATGAATGAAGATAGGCATGCGATTCCACCGTTTTTGTTGTCGCAAGCACTTCAATTTTTGAATACTCTTTTCCTTCCAACTGTGTACAAGTAGGTTCAATAATATTATAGATATGGAGATCTAAATATTCTTTTCTGACATCCTCCACCACATTGGCGCACAAGGTATTGCAAGCGACGATCACTTCATGAATTTTCATTTCACGGAACTTATTCAAAAAGTTTCGAATATACTCCATCAGTTCTTCTTTGGATTTATCCCCATAAGGCACATGACTTTGATCCGCCAAAAAAACGATATTCAAATCAGGATAACTCTTTTTCAAAGCCATAACAATTTGAATGCCGCCCATTCCGGAATCACAGCAACCAATTGTATGTATCATTCTTCTTCCTCCAAACTCAATAGCGTTTCGTTAAACTGCAAAATGAACACATCCAGTTTTTTAGTTGGATCCTGTACAAATTCAAAACCATATTCTTTCGCATGTTGCATCAGCCATTTTTGCTGTTCACTGATTTCATCTTTTTTTAGATTAGTTTCTTCCACGCCGGCCTTCACCAGACGAACCGTATTTCCTAACTGAAACAGAGAATGACCCGGATAATCCACATGTTCGAGAACATCATCTTTTCCATAGGTCAGAAGTCCTGCTTCATAGAGTTTCTCTTGATCAGTAAAACTTGTGTATCCCTGTGTCACGACCATGTTGCCGCAAGTTTTCTCATTGATTTCAAAAGCAGCCTTGCACATCTCGATCAGCTGTTCCCCCGCTTTTTCTTCTAGTTCTATTCCCTCACGGTCTTCATAAGAATTCACGACCGGAATACTGTCTATATTCTGTAAATTCTGAGGTTTATACGTAAAAAGTGTCAATCCTTCAGGAAAAATTTTATGGATGTTGTCTGGACGGCTAACCAATTTATCATCATGGATAAAATCATGATCCTCCATGTAAAAACTGTAGAGCTGGTCAAAGGAATAAAAACTGCAGTAGTCTGACAAATCTGAGATAGACATTTTTTCCTTCATTTTGGCCACAAGGTTCATCATTTTCTGAACATCCGATGTATTCTTTTTCATGATGTTGTACCACTCGACATTTCGGATATTGAAATTTTCTAGAGACAGATATTCCTCGAAACTTTCATAAGGATACTGACGATCGATCAAATAATTAATGTCATCGGTAGATAAATATTTAAGAAGCAGTTTACGATTTTCATCGTTCACATACTGATATCGAGCAAGTTCATCATAATGCTGATTCATGATATGGTAACAACAGAGAAACAGAACCATTAATGATCCCACAAAAAAACAACGTTTTAGTTTCATAAACACCTCGAATAAATTATAACAATTCACCTAACAAAAGTAAACTAAAAGAAGAGGAAGTCCCCTTCCCCTTTACTCATCCAATTCAATCTGATGGCATCTTAACAATTCTAAAACAGCCTGTGTTCTGGAGGACACATTCAGTTTCAATATGACATTTGAAATGTGATTACGAACCGTTTTATCACTGATATTCATTTTATGAGCGATTTCCTTGGTTGAGTAATTCTTCAAAAGATAGCGAAAGACTTCATTTTCGCGCGGAGTGCAAATTTTTTGCGTACAATTCCTCCTTTAAACCATTCTATGACAGCTTGTAGAATTTGACTCCTTAAGTTCATCCAGTGTAGCTTCTCTTAATCGTTTCACTGTCTTAAACTTACGGAAAATTTCTTTCTTACGTACTTCTCCAATTCCTTCAATATCATCCAGAATACTTTTATTCATGGATTTGCTTCTTAGTTTTTTATGATAAGTAATAGCATAACGATGTACTTCATTCTGCATTTCACTCAAGAAGAAAAATAAAGGTCCATCTTTTTCGATTTCAATAATTTCTCCCTCTGCATTCATGAGCTGACTGGTTCGATGATGTTCGTTTTTCACCAATCCCACTAAAAGAATATCAATTCCTAATAGATCGATGATTTCCTGAGCTGCATGAATCTGTGTGATGCCTCCATCCACAATCAAAAGATCGCTCATCGGTTGCTTTTCTAACAGTTTTCGATAATAGCGGCGATATAACACTTCTTTCATGGACTCAGTATCCCCTTTGTATTCCTCCAAACGATACAGACGATAATCACTTTTCGATGGCTGTCCATCTTTGTAGACGATTACGCCACTGCAGTTGAAGGCTCCTGAAATATGGGAGTTATCGATCATTTCAATTGTATGGATATCTGAATTCAAAAGTGAAGAAAGCTGTTCAATTGCTTTATTTCTTCGAACTTCATCTCTTTGTATGATTTCAAATTTTTCATGCAGGCTTTTTTTCGCATTTTCCTTAACCATATTAACCAGCTGTTTCTTATTTCCCATTTTAGGCTGCAAGATTTTTGTATCCAGCACTTCTTCAAGAACAGAAACATCCAGGTCATCCGGCAAAAGAATTTCATCCGGTAAAAGATTCTTTTCATAATACTGGACCACAAAACTCAAAAAAGTTGTTTCCACATCTTCCACAAGTGATTCTATGGTTAGATCACGATTCAATACCTTTCCATCATGGATCATGAAATTCTGAATGCAAAGATAACCATTTTCTTCATAACAGGCAAATACATCACGATTTTTATGATCTTTGAATTGAACTTTCTGCTGTTCTGTAACATGCAAAATAGCTTCAA
>CAMEUL010000164.1 GCA_945938205.1 uncultured Traorella sp.
GGTGGTAGGTTTTATTTCCATTGACATATCGATCAGGATCTCCAATCTTGATCTGAACACCTTCTGATTCTTTGTCCACTTCATATGGATCCCCATATACCTTGACATCACTCACAGGAAAATAATAAGTTTTTCGTCCCTGATCGCCCCAGTCCATTTCATAACGAACTGGGATGTTGCGATAGAATCCATGAGCGGAAGAATAAAAATACATTTCATATTGTTCATCAATTTCCAACAGTCCATCTTCATGCACTTTAATATATACTTCATAATCTGTAATATCAAATCTTTCCTGCGCTTTTATTCCTGTAGGAAAAAGTAGCATAAAAGCAAACAGGAAAAGAATCGAAATTCTTTTCCAGTGTTTCATAAGCATCCTCTTTTAAAACTGAACTTTCACATTCTGACGTTCTTCAGGTGTATCCACTTCAAATAAAGGTTTTCTTTCAAAGTGGAACATAGAATCAATCAGATTGCTTGGTACGGTTTCACATGTTGTATTGAATTTACGTACTAAAGCGTTGTAATACTTTCTGGAATTAGCAATTTCGCCTTCCATTTGTTTTAAATCAGACTGTAAAGATAAGAAGTTGGCATTGGCTTTTAAGTCCGGATACTGTTCTGCTACTGCATTTAAATGAACCAAAGACTGAGCCAGTTGCTTTTCAGCTGCAAATTTCTCATCCACACTTTTCGCATTGACAGCTGCATTTCTGGCACCAATGACATTTTCGAGTGTTTCTTTTTCGTGTTTCGCATAACCTTTTACTGTTTCCACAAGATTAGGAATCAGATCATAACGTTTCTTCAGATAAACATCCATGGTTGAGAAAGCTTCTTCCACCTGATTTCTTAAAGAAATAAATCCATTGTAAGTCATCACTGCCCATAAAACAAGGATAACTATAATACCTAATACAATCCAAATCATAATTGTATTCCTCCTTTTGATAGAAAAATTATACCATAGTTCTATAAAAGATGTATAACACTATTGTCATAATGATTCATATTGGCCGGAATAGATACCGACAATGCCATTCTTTTTCACTAAAATACCTTCTTTGATCTCTTCACAAAAAGACACCACTTCATCTTTTTGTAAAGGAAGATAATAGGTCGTAAAGTCTTCACAGTAATCATTTCCTTTATAAGGATAAAGAAGATGATTTTCGATCCACATTTCTTTATTTAATTGAGGAATGAAACACAGACTTTTGGTATCTTTCCTTTCTAAGATATTTACTTTTGTATATGGATAAATCAGCGTTAAGGGATTTGTGGAAGCACTTTGATTCTCCAGGATTCTGATTCTCGGTAAAGTATCCACATAACCGCTTTCCATGGTATGATCGGGATACAGGATCAGATAGTTGATCTGTTGCCATGATTTCATAGAATTACCACCATCAATACTGTAAACCTGGGTTTTTGAATTGACATGCATTTTCACATCGATAATTTCCTGACAGTAATTGGAAGCAGGCCAGTGCCCGACAATGACCGGCTTTTTGAAAACATATGTTTCAAGAGCAAAAGTAGGAGCGGTCAGACAGTATTCAACGTTTTGACTTAAAAGATCCTCTGAAGTTATGCCGGCATGAACAAAAATGCCATATGGCGAATCAATGATATGAGGTAAGGATGAGAGAAAATCGATTTCATTTTTGTATTTTTCAAATAAAACAGGTTTCATCTTTTTGATATCTTCTTCATCATGATAAGACAGATCTAGTTCATGGGCCATTTCAATCAAAATACTGTTATTTCTTGAATTCATGTACCAGCAAATATCAGCATCACTCACTTCATCTTCTTGCCATTCCTGAAAAATCACGTCATTATTTCCAAGCACAAGAAAGATGTTTCTTTTTTCAGTCATTTTCATGACAGTACGCAAAAGTTCTAAAGAGTGTTGTCCTTTTTCAAGAAGATCTCCGACAATGACCAAAGCATCTTCACTTGTGAAATTTACTTCTTTAAGAATGTTTTTAAAACCTTCGAGATCACCATGTATGTCACTGATGGCAATGATTCGCTTATATGCTTCAAAGTTGATTTCGTTGACTTTCAGCTGCATTTTTTCACCTGCTTTGGTACTATTCTAACTCAAGAAAGCACAAAAGAAAACCGTAAAATGTTTACGGTTAACTATAGAGTTTCACTGATGAAGAGAGAAGAAGTTCTATTAAAATCACCTCTTACCATCATGGAATTGATTTTTTGATGTTCACCTAAAGAAATATCTGCCTTGACATCAATTTCTTCAAACATGTTCAACAAATCAATGAGACTGTCTTGATCTTCATAAATACATTCACTTACTAGTGTATGTTCTTTGTTGACAATGATGTAAGCATGTTCATTGGCCCAGATTTCACTGTCTAGTTTTGTATACGGAATCAGATAGTTTTCATAATAGTCGGTATCACGAATACGATAGCCATCTTTATTTTTCACAAAGGATTCATACAGATGAAGAAGATGCTTTGCATCATCACATCTTTCACCATGGCTTTCACCTTGCTTTATAAAATGAGAAAGTAAACAAGTATAAGCTTCACTGAATCCAAAAGGGCGATACAGATCCCAGTTATAAGCCTGAATGCAAATGAACGGGAATGAAGAGTTCTCTAAGACATAATGCATCAGCTGTTTCATGTAGCCACATCCCTGATAATAAGGATTGGTGGCTACACCGACAATAAAGCCACATTCTACTTTCTGCTGATCCTTCATGATCGTCAGGATCCTCATTTGCATCATACATAGTATTTTCGCATCATGCATCAACAAATAGGTGTTATTTGGATGATAGAGATGTTCAAAGAAAAACGCTGTAGTTGTCTTGTTTTCATCTGGAAAAGATTCATGCCACAGTTTTTGAATTTGAGGAAGATGTTCCTGTTTGGCTTTTTCAATATGCGTGCTACCTTGATAAGCAAGGTATTTTTTGATCTTGTAGATAGGATGCAGATTGGATTTTGCAGTGCGTAAAGATTCTAATCCTAAGTCATCCTCACGATTTAATAAGGTGTATTTTGGATCGATATGCATGAGAGCATATTTCAGTATTGCCACATAAAGACCACGAATCGTAGGATCTGCTTTTTCCACATGCATCTGGATCATTCTTTCACTTAAGCTGGAAAGCATACAGAAGGCTTTGATCTTTCCATCGATTCGTATGAGTCCACCCATGATATGCAGTTCATCATAGAGTTCAAACAGACGACGAATGCCAATCATTTCATTTTCAATAGAAGCGGGATCTGAATGATGGCTTTTCCAATCTTCCAAAAAAGTAAAGATTTCTTCTTCATCACTTTTCTTTAAATCTTCATATTCAAAACGGTTTTCATATTCCTTGAGAAAAGCGTTGAAATGATTTCTTCGCTTCTGCATTTTTTTTCCGCTTAAACTTCTCTGCATTTCAATGTCATACACATAATCCTGTGCATTGATATCATTGTGATAAACAAAAGGTATTTTGTTTTCTTCACAATAATCTTTCAAACGC
>CAMEUL010000165.1 GCA_945938205.1 uncultured Traorella sp.
TTCGATGCATTTTTTATTTTTCGACTGTTTTATTCGTTACAGCCTCTTTTTGTTTAGAAATGAATGACAATATTTAAACTCTGATCCACATCATGAGCCATTTCGAGGGCTTCACAAATATCATCCAATCTGTATTCATGGGTAATCAGACTTTCAATGTCCCACTTTTTGCTCGCCATGATATTCATGACATCTTGCACATCATCCATTGAATAACCGCCGCTTCCAATGATGGCATGCTGAGAATAGGTCATATCCAGAATATCTACTTCTTTTTTTGCTTTAGATACTGCAACTACTACCATCCGGCTTTGGATCTTTCCCATGGACTGATAGGTTTCTAAGATGGATGAGGCTCCCGCAGCATCAATATAAATATCCACATCGGCTGTTGTTCCATGAAGTGAATAGGCTTCTCCAAAATACTTCATGGCTTTTTCTTTTAGGTTTTCCTTTTGTGAGTTGCAGACTTCAAATCCCAAATTTTTTGCTTTTTCCAATCTGAAATCAGAAAGATCCACGATCATGACTTTTTCACAGCCAAAATATTTCAAAGAAATTGCGGCGCCCAAACCTATGGTTCCGGCACCAAACACAATGGCTGTTTCCTTTGGGTTTGGCTGACTTCTTGCAGCGGCATGACAGGCAACAGTGAAGGGTTCGATCAGACAGCCTTCCTTTATGGATATGTTTTCTTTCAGCTTGAAAACACTTTTGTTGTTTACACAGTTGGGAAGCAGCATATATTCGGAAAAGCCGCCCAAAGTACCCGCACGCTTTGTGTCATCCTTTGCATAAAGCGGATAAGGATATACAATATCTCCTACGTGTAGATCCTTGACATCTTTTCCAACTTCCACAATTTCACAAATGGTTTCATGACCAAATTCGCCTCCAACATCTACCTTATGACCTGTATTGGGACCATGAAAATAGACAGCCACATCGGTTCCGCAAATACTTGAATAAAGATTGCGCACGACCACATCGTTATTTGATGCATGGGGTGTTTCCACTTCTTTGATTACCACATCTTTTTGTCCTTCATAACTAGCAGTTTTCATTTTTTCTCCTTAGTCAACACTTGTTGACACTTACAAATTCAGTATAATATAGAAATTAGTAAAAAACAGTCATCAAAAGTGTCTGTTTTGTTGAGTGAGGTATCATATGGAAAACAAAAAGAAAGATTCTCAAAAGAGAATCGAAAAAGTGTTTTTAGATCTGATTCAGACAAAACCCATCGAACAGATACATGTCTCCAAAATCTGTGAATTGGCAAAAGTGAACCGAACGACCTTCTATGCGAACTATTTGGATATTTACGATCTGAAAGACAAAGTGCAAAGAAGCATGATTTTGGAATATGCAGATGTGTTTACGGAATGCAGAGGTCATAATGAAGAGAATTATCTGAAGATGTTTCGTCATATCAAAGCACATCAAAACTTCTATCAGACGTATTTTAAACTGGGCTATGATGAGAATTATGTGATTACTTATCTTGATGAAAAACTGGCCAAAGAAAGATTCAATGGCCGTTTTGTGGAATATCATGGTGAATTTTTCAGAGGCGGTATGACTGCACTGATCAAGATGTGGCTGAAAAACGGATGCAAGGAAAGCCCGGAGGATCTGCTTGAAATCCTGAAAAGTGAATATGCCGGATATCCTCAATAAGTTTACAGACAAGCCTTTAAAATATTCATGACATCTTCTTTTGTCAAAGAAACATAGGCATCCAAAAGTTCTCCGTATTTTACGGCATCTTCAGCCATCTTTTCAAAGTGTGTTTCATCAATGCCCACTTCATGAAGCGTCATTGGTAGATTCACACTGACAAAGAAGTCATATAAAGCCTGAATACCTTTACGGGCAAGCACATATGGATCATCATCTTCAAGACCCCAGACATTTCTTGAGAAACGTGTGAAGCGGTCTACGGTTTTTTCATTTAAGATATATTCCATCCAGCGTGGTGTCAAAATGGCAAGACCGACACCATGGGTAATATCATAGAAGGCAGACAATTTATGTTCTATCGCATGACAGCTCCAAGTGTAGTTGATTTTTCCCATGCCCGTGATTCCGCTGCAAGCCCAGGTAGAGTTCCACATTAAATTGGCTCTGGCATCATAATCATGCGGATCTTTTAGGACAATTGGAAGATTTTTGATGACTGATCTTAAGATGATTTCACTGATGCCTTCTGCCAGATCACAGCTGGCATCTTCTGAAAAATATACTTCCAGCACATGGCTCATGATATCTGCCGAACCGGCAGCGGTCTGTAATGCAGGAACACTGAAGGTATAAGCTGGATCACAGATGGAAACATTTGGATAACAGAAAGGGGAACCGATTTTTTCCTGTGTGATAGGATTGGAAATCACTCCAAATGCGTCAAATTCAGACCCCGTTGCGGATAGAGTCAGGATATCTACAAGAGGCAGTGTTTTTGTAATGGTTTGAGGATGTAAGACCATTTCCCAAAGGTCGCCTGAATAATAATAGCCTGCACAAATCGCCTTGGAACAGTCCAAAGTGCTTCCTCCGCCAACTGCCAGAATCACATCAATGTTGTGAACATGACACAGTTCTACTCCTTTTCTGACCGTTTCAATGCGTGGATTGGGTTCAATGCCTGAAAGTTCTACAACATGAAAGTGTGATGTTGTCAAACGCTGCATAATATCATCATATAAACCACTTTTCTTAATGGAGCCTCCTCCATAGGTCAATAAGACATTTTTTCCAAATGATTGTAGAACGCTTGTTAGATTTTCAATCTGTCCTTTCCCAAACAAGAGCTTGGTTGGAATATCATATATAAAATTCTGCATTTTCTTTTCTCCTTTTGATGTTCATACTTTTAGTTAAACCGAAAGAAAACAGGAAGTCAAGCGATTTCCTGTTTATTTTATTATTGGTTGATGATCTTGAGGATCTGATCTTTGGATCTTAAGAAAATATCCGTCAAAAGAGGATCAAAATCTTCACCTCTTCCTTTTTCAATGATCTCAAAACAAGTTTCAAGAGGAAGAACTCTACGGTAACAGCGATTGGCAGAAACGGCATCAAACACATCTGCAATGGCCATGATCCTGGCACATAAAGGAATTTCTTCTTGTTTTAAGCCTTCAGGATATCCTTTTCCATTCCATTTTTCGTGGTGGTAAAGTGTCATCTCTTTGGCCATTTCCACATATTCTTTCTGTCCCATTCTTTCAAATGTTTCATCGATGATCTCTTTTATTTCCATGCATGTATTGCAACTGGGAAAGAAATACAAGTACGATCAAAACAAAATATAGTGGATCTGTTCTTTATAATAAATCAAAACTAGATAGAGCACGATCAAAAGGCAAGCGATCTGTAGCTTACAAAATTCCATAAAGCACCTACTTTTTCTTAAGCATATTCAATACAATATACAACAACACCAAAACCAGGATCGTGACAATCAGGATCAAAAACATCGTATTAATTTCTACTTTATTATCAAAGAAATAT
>CAMEUL010000166.1 GCA_945938205.1 uncultured Traorella sp.
GTGTTGAAGAACTGACTACAACACAACAAGAGGATGTCTTAAGTTTTGAAACAGATAAATTCTCAGTATATGCAGTGACATACAAAGATGCATCTGTCAAAGAAGAATCATCAAATACATCAGATAGTATGATGATTTCAACATCTTTAGCTGCTTTAATTATGAGTGGATTGGCACTGATTGTTTTGAAGAAAAAAAAGAGTGTTAAAAACTAAATAAATATGATAATGGATCGGTAATCACAAATCCGATCCATTATTTAAATAATGCTAGATAGAAATAAGGAGGAACAATGCATTTCTTGAAAAGAGTATTTTTTGCTTTGATTTTTGCTTTTGGTTTAACTGGATTATTTGGACTATTAACATTAGGTACATATTTACCTATTATATATGTATTCTTGGGTTTAATACTTATCATAAATGCGAAGGAAAGCTATGATATAAATTCTAAAAGAGATGCTGCAATATTTCTTGGAATTGCCATTTTTATTTTTATATTTCTAGTATATAACTCGATGAATCAGCTAATTTAAAAAAGGAGAAAAAATGGGAAAAAAAGAGAATGAGATTTTTAAACATGTCAATAAGTATAAGATTTTTTATGTCTTATCAGCATTCATGATATTGTACTTTGGATTCAGTTTGTTTGATAGTTATCAAAATTTTGTTGCCTATTGCAATAATTATGGCATAGATATCTCCAAACAATGGGTACTCGGACTAAAAAGTATTTTGGCTTCAAGTGTTCCATGCCTGGTCTATGCCGCAACACTTTATGGACTGGGACTATTGTTAAAAGGTAAAGAATAAACATGTATTTTTTGATGCTATTCTGGATTGATATAGTGTTCCTATTGATTTCATTGTTGGGATAGATAATTCTAATTTGCAGGAGAGTATTATTATATGAGCATGAATCTAAAGATTATTATTGATTTCCTCTTTTTGCTGTTTTTATACTTATTTATTTATTGTATGAAGTGGAAATCAATGGATAGAGATATATTTTTTGTAAGGACCATCATGTATATTTATATAGCCTTTGTATTTTATTTTACCTTAATGCCTGTTATCACATCATTACTGTTTGTTTTTGATCATCCTTATGTTCCAATGAACTTAGTTCCTTTTATTGATGTTTTGGAGAAAAGAGGAGATTATCTAAGACAAATTGGTTTAAATGTGATGATGACCATTCCTTTTGGTTTTTTAGTTCCGTTGGCTAGCAATAAAAAGGTGACTTTTCCTAAAGTTATTATTTATACTTTCATATTAAGTCTTTCAATTGAATTAATACAGCCTTTCATTAATGCCATAAGATCATCAGATATAACCGATATAATAACCAACATTCTTGGAGGGATTGTTGGTTACGGATTATATATGTTATTTAAGCCAATCACAAAAAGAGTACTTGTTAGAATAAAGGGATAAAACTTGAATCATAAAATGAAAAATGAAAGAAGTGAACTGGGAAATGATTAATAGTTTTCGTGACACGTTTTATTATATTTTTAACTTTTTAGAAAAGAGATTTTTTATAAAAAAAATTGAACTAATTAAGCCTTCGCTTTCCTATGAACAGGAAGTAATGGATTTTAAAGAAGAAATCAGACAAGCGAATGATACAGATGCTTTTGCCGGCTGTACCTGTCTTGAAGTATGCGATTCTTTCAATGAATGGATCGCTTTTCTGGATTGTTTGTCGGATGAAAAAATATCTTTTAAAGATAAAGTCCCTTCTACCACTTATCTGGCAGTAACACCAAAAAAACGTGTGATTGGCATCATTGATCTGAGACATCATATTCACCATCCTATTCTTTCTACTTGGGGTGGACATATTGGGTATACGGTACGGCCTAGTGAAAGAGGAAAGGGCTATGGAAAAGAAATGCTTCGCTTAAATCTAATTCATGCTTATGAAATGAATATTCCAGAAGTGCTGGTAACGTGCCATGCCAACAATCTTGCCAGTGAGAAAGTCATTCTTGCCAATGGCGGTGTTTTTGAAAAAGAAATTGAAGTAGATGGAGAAAAAATTAAAAGATATTGGATAAAGAAAGAACCTTTTTATTGAACTATTTTTCTTTAAAATAGAAAACACTTAAGAAAATTATGATGAAGGGAGAAATTAAAATGATAAAGAAATTATTATCATATTTTGCTGTTTTATCATTATTTGTAATGAGAGCTTGCACAACCAGTGTTGATGCCAGTTTGAATGAAGTGAATACAAATAATGATATTCATGAAACGATTATTATGGAGTATGTTTATGGAACGCAGGTGTGATAAAATAGCAATATGTTTGGCGATGAACATGTCAGTAATTATGTGTTTCATTAGCAATAATGTAACAAATAATTGGAATGATTGGCAGCGGTTATTTCATCCAGGAATGTTAATGATAAATATAGTTTTGATAGGATTGCTAGTTTATAATATATATGCCCTAAAGGTTACAAAGGATTTAAAGGAAGAACTAAAAAAGAAGAATTTAGAATAATTTCTTGACATATTTGTGATCTTAAGGCTACGGAGTATAAAACAACAAATTTATTATCATCATAAGTTAGTATTTGAATTGATATCTAAGAGAGAAAGGGTCATTCTATTTCTCTTTTTTATATGGATGAACTTCTTTTATTTCTAATATTTCTTAATGACAAGATTTGTTTTGTGTTTGTTGACAAACAATATTATACGACATATAATATTATCGAAAGGATGATATTATGGTATTTCAAGTCGGATCGACGATACTCGATGCTTGTGTCCTCAGTATTTTGAAAAAAGGGGATACCTATGGATATAAACTGACCCAGGAAGTCAAACAACACTTAGAAGTCAGTGAATCCACCTTGTATCCTGTTTTAAGAAGACTGCAGAAAGAACAACTTTTGGAAACCTATGATGAAGAAGTTATGGGAAGAAACCGAAGGTACTATCATCTCACAGATAAAGGCAAAGAGATGTGTAAAATGTATGAATTGGAATGGGAAAAATTCTCAAGCAAGATCAGTGATTTGCTGAAGGGAGAAGACTATGAATAAAGAACAGTATATACGTGCATTAAAAAGTAAACTGACAAATCTTCCGCAAGAAGAAATTGATAATGCCGTTGATTATGTCAGTGAATATTATGATGAATGTCAGGATGATGAAAAAGCCTATCAGGAATTGGGAGATCCTAGTAAATTTGCAGCCCAGATCAAAGCTGATTTCGCCATCAAGCAAAATGAAATACAAGCTTATAAAATAAGTAATCAGGGAAAAGAAAAACTTCGTGCCAAAAATGATATAAAGTCTCTCCTTGTCATCATATTAGGTATTCTATCCTTACCAATATCATTACCATTGGCCTTGGTTGTTGTCGCTCTGCTGTTTGTTCTGATGGTTCTTCTTTTCGTTCCATTTGTTGTATTAATTGCTTTAGTGTTTGCGCTAGGAACAGATCGGAA